>NZ_LZKV01000248.1:0-17969 GCF_001672995.1 Mycobacterium sp. 1482292.6
CAGACCACGCGCCCGGGCCCGGTCGTCGTCGGTGTAGGTGCCGTCGGGGTTGAGGCAGTCGGCCAGGGTGCGGGCCAGCCCGGCGAGTTGTTCGGGGCGAAACCGGCTGCCCTCGGTGGCCAACCGCGCTTCGGCCCGCTCGCGGGTCGGCATGTCGATCCAGCCGGGCAGCTGGTGGTAGAACTTGCGGATCACCGCGACCTGGCCCGCGCCCAGCTCGCCCCGGCGTTGTCCGGCGGCGGTGGCGGGCAGCATCGGGCCCAGCGGTTCGCCGGTCAGGCCGTGGCGCGGGCCCAAATCGCGTGCCTCGTTGAGGCGGCGGGCGGCTTCAGCGCGGCTGATCAGCGTCGCCTCGGCGATGGCCTGGACTGCTGTGGCGCCGAGTTCGACCGAGGGTGCTTGGCGGGCCAGGGCATTGATCACGGGGTGCTCGACGGCTGGGATGCGCCGGCGCTGCTTTTCGCAGCGCGCCAACACCGCCAACTGTTGGCGCGGCTTCAGCGCATCGACGTTCAGCGCGCACACCCGATCCCAGGCGGCATCGAGCGCATCGAACGTCGCCTCGACATCCTGCTCATCACTCACACCGCCAAACTAACGATGCCCACCGACAAGAACCGGCGACAGTAAAGCCCTGAAACCACAGTGACGCAAGGGATTTCGATATGCGTTTTCGGTATCTGTATTTCGTGGAACCGGACGGCCGGCGCCACGGGCGAAACCGGTCACCACCGTCAGAACTAATCCGCTTCGCGCTTCGCCTGGACCTGTTTTTCGATCTCGCGCCAATTGCCCGGCTTGGGACGCGGCTTGCCGAAGCCACCCTTCGCGGCGCTCTGCAGGATGGCGTCGGCCTCGTCGATCTCCTTGATCATCTCCAGCGCGAACTCACGCTCGGCGGCGTAATACTTGGCCGCCCAGCGCAGCGCCAGCACCGAGTACGCCCACGCGGGTTCGGCCTCGGCTCCCTCGGCGTCCTCGACGGCCTTGCGGTGCCTGGCTTCGGCGTACGCCACATGCTCCTGCAGTAATTCCTTGAGCCGGCTCGGGTTACTGAGGTGCCCGAACGTAACCCGCAGCAGCACACTGTGTTTGAGCACCGGCGGGTCCACCGGCGCGTGAGTGGTCCACTCGGTCACGGCATCCATCCCGGCCGGGGTGATCTTGTACAGCCGGCGAGTGCGGGTGCCCTCGTCGCGTTCGACGCGTGAGGTCACCAGTCCCAGCGACTCCAGCTTCTTCAGCTCGGTGTAGATCTGGCTGTACGACGGGCTCCAGTAATACAGGTCGACACTCCAGTCGATCCACTTCTTGAGGTCATAGCCCGAAACCTCCTCTTCGTAGGACATCATGCCCAGCAGCGCCCAGCTGGTGGCGGCCAACGCCGCGTTGGTCAGCTTTTGGCTGGCAGGGTCCGTTTCGGAGTCCATGTCGCCAGGTTAACAACACCAACCCCTAGATTGGAGGACATGGACCGCTGGCTGGGACGCCCGTGAAGTTCGCCTTCCCCCTTCCGCACCTGCTGCGCCTCAAGGCGATCACGCAGCCCTGGGAGGCGGCCGTCACCGGAGGCGACCAGCGCCGCATGATGCAATGCGCCGACCGATGGGGCTACGACATGATCGCGGTGCCCGAGCATCTGGTCATCCCCACCGGGCATGTCGAGTTGTCCGGGCCGCACTATCTGCACTCGACGACCGCGCAGGCCTTCATCGCCGGTGCCACCGAGCGGCTGGCCATCAATTCCTGCGTCACCATCTTGCCGCTGCAGCACCCCATCGTGCTGGCCAAGGCCTTGGCCACCGCGGACTGGATGAGCGGGGGCCGGATGATGGTGACGTTCGGCGTGGGCTGGCTGGCCCGCGAGTTCGAGCTGCTCTCAGTGCCCTTCGGGGAGCGGGGCCGCATCGCCGACGAATATCTGGCCGCCATCGTCGAGCTGTGGACCAGCGACGCACCCCGATTCGAAGGCCGGTACGTGTCCTTCTCCGACATCGCCTTCGAGCCCAAACCCGTTCAGAAACCGCATCTTCCGATCTGGATCGGCGGCGACGCCGACGCCGCGCTGCGCCGGGCGGCCACGTTCGGGTCCGGTTGGTGGCCGTTCCTCACACCACCGGAGCAGATCGCCGAGAAGCTCGACTACATCAGGTCCCAACCCTCCTACGAGGGCCGGGAATTCGACGTGATGCACGGGCTGGGCACCAACCGGGTCGGCGAGGGACACGTCGCCCGCCGAGCGAGCGACCGGCCGGGCATGAGCGCCGGACACATCGTCGACCGGTTGAACTGGCTCGGCGAGCAGGGCGTGACCGTGACCGCGGTTCCCGTCCCCGCCGTCAGCGGCGTGGACGAATACCTCGACTACGCGCAGTGGGTCATCGAAGACATCAAGCCCCAGGTGTCCTAACGGATCTGCAATCCGCGCCGGCGCACCCAGTACACCGCGGCGATGCTGCCGGCGATCCACACGCTCATGGCGATGCCAAGGTGGACGAAGCTTTTGGTGTCGCGCCCGAACACCGGCCAGATCAACGCGGGCGCCTGCTGCCACAACACGCGATGTTCCACGCCGTTCATCGGGTCGGCCACGTAGTACAGCACGTAGGGCAGCGTCAGGGCCAGCACCCAACTTCGGGTGCGGCGCAGATCGCCGCGCTGGCGCCAGCGCCGGATCAGCGGCTCGACACTGACCGGGTGCAGCACCGAGATGAAGTTGCCGACGCCTAACCAGGAGACGATGGGCACCGCGACGGTGGGGATCGTAATGCCCAGTCGCGCCGGCGTTTCCAGCCACAGCGTCAACACCACCGCCGCGGACAGGGTGGGCACGCCGACGATCGCGAGCAGGGCGAGGTTTTTGATCAACAGGATGCGCCAGAACGGCACGCCGGCGGACAACCCCCGCAGGATCCGGTAGTGGTCGGCGCCCAGGAAATTGGTGGTGGTGACGTCGGCGAGCACCCACGACGAGAAGTAGGTGCCCACCAGGATCACCCAATCGGGGTGCCGGCCCACCGGCGTCAGCGGCTGCACCAGCAACCAGCCGGCCGCGAAGACGACGTTGGCCACCACACCCATCAGCCAGGTGCGCGGCCGGGTGAACGACCACCGGATCTCGGCGATGACCGCCGGAATCAACGCCTTCTCGAAGTCCTTGGCGGCGCGCCGGGCCGCCGCGGGGCGCGGGGCCGACGCCCGCACCATGGCACTGAGAGAGGTGCGCAGCGCGGCGCTCACCCGCGGATGCGCCGGTGTCGCTGTGCCGCACGAGACGATCACCTGACGTGGCCCCCTTGCTCTCGGATCGGTCAACGGCTCGTCCGCAATGTACGCAGGGCAGGATAACGGCATGAACCGAAAGCGTGTCATCGTCGCCGGGCTCGGCGACGCCGGCGTCCTCGCGGCGATCCGGCTGTCGCGGCACGCCGACGTCGTCGGCATTTCGGCCAAGCCCGCGCTGGTGAGCGGCCAGGAGCTCGGCGTCCGGCTCTCGCGTCCACACGACTGGGCCCGCGATTACTGGATTCCGTTCGACCGGTTCCGCCGTCTCGACGGCGTCCGCACCGTGCAGGCCACGCTGACCGGCGTCGACCTGGACGCCCAAACCGTCTCCGGCCGAAGCGAAGACGGCGCGGCCGTCACCGAACCGTACGACGCGCTGATCATCTCGACCGGAGTCAGCAACGGCTTTTGGCGCCAGCCGACCCTGCAGTCGGCGGCCGAGATCGGCGCGGGACTGCGCGCCGCGCACGACAGGCTGGCCGCCGCCGGCTCGGTGGCCGTGGTGGGCGGCGGCGCGGCGGCGGTCAGCAGCGCCCTCAACATGGCGACCACGTGGCCGGACAAGCGCATCGACCTGTACTTCCCCGGCGAGTCCGCGCTGGCGGGACACCATCCGCGAATCTGGCATCGGCTGCGCCGCCGCCTCACCGAGCTGGGCGTCGGCCTGCACCCGGGCCACCGCGCGGTGGTGACCGACGGGTTCGCGGGCGAGGAACTGACCAGCGAGCCGGTCCACTTCAGCACCGGGCAGCCCCCGGCCCGAGCCGACGCCGTGCTGTGGGCGATCGGACGGGTGCGGCCCAACACCGGTTGGCTGCCGGCCGAACTGCTCGACGAGCGCGGGTTCGTGCGCGTCACCCCCGAACTGCGGGTGCCCGGCCACCGGGGCGTGTTCGCGGTCGGCGACGTCGCGGCGACGGATCCGCTGCGCAGCTCCGCCCGAAACCGGGGCGATGCCCTGGTGGCACGCAACGTCCTCGCCGACTTCGCCGGCCGGCCGTTGCGGCCCTACCGGGCGCCGGCGCGGCGCTGGGGCTCGCTGGTAGGTATCCAGCCCAACGGGCTGGAGGTCTTCCTGCCCACCGGCCAGTCCTTCCGCTTCCCGTCCTGGTCGGTCGAGCGCGTGGTGATGCCCTGGATCGTGCATTGGGGCATGTATCGGGGGGTGCGCCAGAACAACCCGCTGGGGTGAGGCGTCAGGTGCAGTTGAACAGCAGCATGAGCCCGTAATCCATGTGGATCTGTTGATGGCAGTGCAGTAGCGAAAGGCCGGGTTGGTCGGCGACGAAATCGATCTCCATGCTCTGGTAGCCGCCGAGCATGGCGACGTCCTTGCGGACACCGGCCGTCGCTGTCCCGGCGAACCGGGTGATTTCGAACGTGTGCCGGTGCAGGTGCATGGGGTGCAGGTCGTCGCTGGCGTTGCGGAACCGCAGCCGGTGACGCTTGCCGCGCTCGATGTCCAGCACGGGCTTGTTGGTGTCCATCGCGAAGGGCACACCGTTAATCGTCCAGACGTTGAAACCGTTGTCGGCGGCGTTGCGTTTCTCGATCAACATGTCGATGGTGCGATCGGGCGGTGGCAGGTCCGCCCGCTGCGATGCGCCGAACACCCGGTAATCCCACGTGAAGGGCGGGGGCGCCGCCCAGTGCGGATCCCCACCGCGCCCGGCATATTCGACGACCACGCCCATTCCGTGGCCGCGGTCGTCGTCGGACAGATCGCCCAGCACCCAGACGCCCGGATTGGTCATGCCGACCATCGCCGAGATCCGTTCGCCCGCGCCCAGCCACAACACCGGCACGGCGGTCCGCGTCGGTACCGGGTTGCCGTCCAGCGCGACGATGGTGAAAGTGTGGCCGGGCAGGGCCAAACTGCGGGTCTCGGTGGCGCTTCCGTTGAGAACGTGAAGCATGACCCGCTGACCGGTTCGCACCCGGATGGGCTCGCCGTGGCCCAGCATGCGCCCGTTGATCGCGAAGGCCCCGTACCCGACCTCGTTGCCGGGTGACTCGCCGCGCTCCAGCGCGGCGGCCATCGCCGACTCGCCCCTGTCCTTCAGGTCTTGATCCTGCGCACCGGCCAGAAAATCGCTGGGCATGTCGCCACCGCGGCTGAAGGCGGGGTCAAACTCCTTGAGCGTCAGAAAGATTTCCTGATCGTATGCACCGGTGTCGTGCGGGGGCTCGATGTAGACCGGGCCCACCAGGCCGCTGTACTGGCCACGCGACAGATCGGCGCGCGGCACGACGTGGGTGTGATAGAAGCGCAAGCCCGCCGGGCCGGGAACGAAGGAAATCCTGCGCATGCCGTGCGCGGGTATGTCGGGGGTGCCCTCCTCGGCGGCGCCGTCGACGTCGACGCCGACGTGCTGGCCGTGCCAGTGCAGCTGCTCCGGCGAGTCGGTGTCGTTGAAGACGTCGACCCAGGCTCGCCGGCCCTCCTTGAACCGCAACAGCGGACCGGGAAATTGACCGTTGTAGGTCAGGGTCGACACGGTCCGGTCCGGGGCCAACTCGACCTTCCCCGAGCCGATCCGCAGCGTGTAATCGGCTTTGCCGCCGGGTGGACCGCCGGGCGAAGGGTGTGAACATGCGCCACCGGCGCTTCCCGCGGCGGCCGTCAGCGCGACGCCGGCCCATTTGCCGAACTGACGCCGGTTGAGCACCATCGTCAGCGCCCGACCGCACCGACGCCGATGCCGGGCACGAAGAAGTCGATGCGGCGGCTCAATTCGCCTGCCACACGACGAAATTGCGGATAGCCGGCGCCGCCGGCAGACGGATCGGGCAGGCTCCAGTGCGTCGTGGTGGCCAGATCGTGGTCGCGCGCGTATTCGCGCACCTTGTCACACAGCGTGATCACGCAGTCGAAGCGGCGTCGAGACACCGTGGCCAGGGATTGGGGCCGGGTGCCGCTGAGGTCGATGCCGTATTCGTCGCGCATGACCCGGATGGCGTTGACGTGGAGCGCGGGTTTCGGATAACTACCCGCGCTTGCCGTTCGAATGCGCCCCTGGCCGCGTTTCTCGAGGAGTGCAGCGGCCATGGGCGAGCGCGCGCTGTTTCCGGTGCACAAAAACAACACGGTGCGCGGTGCCGCCCTGGGGGCGGCCCCGGGCGCCAACGCCGGATGCAAAGCGGCGGCCGCCTCACGAAATGCCTTGGCGCAGTTTGTCGAATTCAACCAGTAATAGGTGTCGCGCCCATCAAAACTGCTGCGTCGCGCATCGACGAGTCCGGCCGAACGCAACAACCGCAAGTGATACGAGACCAGGTTCTGCGGCTCGCCGACCGCGGCAGCCAATTCCCGCACCCGGTGGTCTCCGGAGGCCAGCTCGGTCAGCAGCGCCCACCGCAGGGGGTGCCCCGCCATCCGCATCAGCGGCGGAACGTCCGCTCGATCGACCGCCGCCATACTTCGGCACGATACATCAAATCAATTTGATAGGTTAGGCGCTACGCGAGGCGACGCAGGCGTGCCCATTTCTCCGACTTCGAGGAGACCCAGTGTCCGGAAGCATCCCGACGAGCACCCCGGCCGGCAACGACGAATTGCGCCGCAGCCTCGGCGTTTTCGACGCGGTGGTGATCGGGCTGGGATCGATGATCGGTGCGGGGATCTTCGCGGCCCTGGGCCCCGCGGCGCGCGCCGCCGGCTCGGGACTGCTGCTGGGCCTGGCGCTGGCGGCGGTAGTGGCCTACTGCAACGCCACGTCGTCGGCGCGGCTGGCGGCGCGCTACCCCGCGTCCGGCGGCACCTATCTCTACGGCCGAAAACGCCTGGGGGACTTCTGGGGATACCTGGCCGGTTGGGGATTCGTCGTCGGCAAGACCGCGTCGTGTGCGGCGATGGCCCTGACCATCGGCCTCTACGCCTGGCCGGCGCGGGCCCACGCGGTAGCCGTCGCGACGGTGGTGGCGCTGACGGCGGTCAATTACGCCGGGGTGCGCAAGTCGGCCTGGCTGACCCGCATCATCGTCGCGGTGGTGCTGGCGGTGCTGGTCGCCGTGATCGTCGCCGCGTTGACTTCCGGCGCGGCACGGCCCGAGCAGCTGCGGCTGAGCGGCGCCACCCTCGGCGGTGTGGTGCAGGCCGCCGGCCTGTTGTTCTTCGCCTTTGCCGGCTATGCGCGCATCGCCACCCTCGGCGAGGAGGTGCGCGACGCGGCGCGCACCATCCCGCGCGCGATACCGCTGGCGCTGACCATCACGCTGGCCGTCTATGCGCTGGTCGCGGTGGCCGCGCTGGGGGTGCTCGGCCCGGACCGGCTGGCGAATTCCGCCGCCCCGCTGGTCGAGACGGCCCGCGCGGCGGGAACGGGCTGGCTGGTTCCCGCCGTCCAGGCGGGAGCGGTGATCGCGGCGCTGGGCTCGCTGCTCGCGCTGATCCTCGGCGTCTCGCGCACCACGTTCGCGATGGCGCGCGACCACCACCTGCCGCACACCCTGGCCGCGGTGCATCCGCGGTTCGGCGTCCCCCACCGCGCGGAATTGTTGATCGGCGTCATCGTGGTGGTCCTGGCCGCCACCGCCGACCTGCGCGACGCCATCGGATTTTCCTCGTTTGCCGTGCTGATCTACTACGCCGTCGCCAACGCCTCGGCCTGCACGCTCGGTGCCGATGAAGGCCGCCCACACCGGGCTATCCCGGTGATCGGGCTGCTCGGCTGCGTCATGCTGGCCGTCGCGATGCCGCGATGGTCGGTGCTCTCCGGTGTGCTGGTGCTGGGCCTCGGTGCCGGCGCCTATCTGATTAGGCGTTTCATCGCCCGGACCACGTTGCGGCGCAACCGAAATCGCAGCTGACGGCGGCGCACGCCGCGCCGGCCGGCCGGACACCGCCGCCGGGCAAATAGCGGCATCGCGATTCCCCGAAGGCCGGACGGGGAAGACTGAGCGGATGGCTGACCCGGAAACCGAAGCGTTCGACAAGCTGGTGGCGCTGCTGAACTATCCGATGTTCGTCGTCACCACGCAGGCCAACGGCACTGAAGCCGGCTGCCTGGTGGGCTTCGCCAGCCAGACCAGCATCAATCCGCCCCGCTTCCTGGTCGGCCTGTCCAAGCGCAACCACACCTTCCGCGTCGCCCGCGACGCCTCCCACCTGGCCGTGCACGTCTTCGACCACGAACACCTCGACGTGGTCGAGCTTTTCGGCAGCCAGACCAGCGACGAGGTCGACAAGTTCGCCCGCTGTTCCTGGCACCGCGGCCCCGAACGGATGCCGATCCTCGACGACGCCGCCGCGTGGTTCGTCGGCGAGATCCTGGAGCGTTTCACGATGGGCGATCACGTCGGGCACCTGCTCGCACCGGTCGGCGGCAGCCCGCCGCGGGAACTGGAAACCTGGGTGTCCTTCGGCGACGTGCGCGAGCTGCAACCCGGCCACGAGGCCTGACACGTGGCCGAGTCGCCCCGGATCAGCGCCGTCCCCAGCATCATCGAGCTCGCGCCCTTCTATGCCGATCCCCCGGACGGGGTGCGCGCCAACATGATCTTCAGCGCCGACGGCGCCGCGGCGTTCGTCGGGCGCGCCGGTCCGCTGTCGTGCCCCACCGATCAGCGGCTCCTGCGAATCCTGCGCGGCCTCGCCGACGTCGTGCTGGTCGGTGCCGGCACCGCCCGCGCCGAAAACTACGGCCCGGTGACGCTCGGCGATGCGGCGCGGGAGCGGCGGCAGCACGAGGGGCGGGCCGAACCGCCGCCGATCGCCGTGGTGAGCCGCAGCGGTGAGCTACCGGCCCGGTTGCTCAGCGATCCGGACCAGCCGCCGATCCTGGTGACCTGCGCGAGCACCGCGGCGCGGTTCGACCCCGACGACGACCGCCAACACCTCCTGGTCGCGGGCGAAGACTCCGTCGACGTCTCCCGCGCGGTCGCGACCCTGCGGGAGCTCGGCATGCACCGCATCCTGTGCGAGGGCGGACCGACGCTGCTCGACGAGCTGGTGGAGGCCGACGCCGTCACCGAGATCTGTGTGACGCTGGCCCCCAAGCTGGCGGCGAGCCAACCGGTAGGCCACCGGCTGCACCCGGCGCGGCTATCCGCACCGGTCACCATGAGCCTCGAGCACGCGCTGGTCTGCGACGGCTATCTGTATTTGAAATATCGCCGCTGAGCCCGGCCGCAATCGGCGGAATGCGGGCGCGCGCAACGCGCTCGGCATGCAGCCGACCGCACCTCTTCCTATGATGAAAATGCCCGGTATGAACGTTGCGCGAATCACTTCGCGCGACCTTCCTTCAATTGATCGCCGTTCCACTTTCCCGATGCACACAGAAAAGGATCACCGGCCCGGTGAGCAGTTCAGACGATGACCGTGACTACCGCAACCTGGCGGTGAACCGGCTGCGCCCCAGCGAGATTCACTGGGCCCTGAACCACGATGCCGTGCACGGGATCGCCTACGCGTTCAAGAATCCGGTCGCGGTCGCCGAATCCCTCGAGGATCCCGACGACGACCGGAAGACCTACCTGGTTCGGGTCAAGCGCGACGACCTGGCCAACGCGCTGGAAAAGATCAACGAATGGATCTTCGACAATCCCGGCCCCGCCGGCATGCAGGCGTACGGTTTCGTCCGGGCGCTGGCCCGAGAAGGGCTCACCGAGCGCGCCACCGGCGATGACGACATCCGTTAATCGCGCCCCGTCGAATTAGCTGGCTTTCGCTATTCGCCGTGCCCCGCGGCCGCGAAAACCTTAGCCTTATGCCTGCATGCCCGGTATGCGCGGGTGAGGAGTCTTCGATGGGTGAGGCGACCGCGGATTCGCGGGAGGGTACGCAGTTCGGGCCGTATCGGCTGCTGCGCCTGGTCGGCCGTGGCGGCATGGGCGACGTCTACGAGGCCGAGGACACGGTCCGCGAGCGCACCGTGGCCCTCAAACTGATGTCGCGGACCCTGTCCAACGATCCGGTCTTCCGCTCCCGGATGCAGCGCGAGGCCCGCACCGCCGGGCGGCTGCACGAACCGCACGTCGTGCCCATCCACGACTTCGGCGAAATCGACGGGCAGCTCTACGTGGACATGCGGCTGATCGACGGCAAGGACCTGGCCAGCATGCTGAAGCGGTACGGGCCGATATCGCCGCCGCGCGCGATAGCGATTGTGCGCCAGATCGGTTCGGCGCTCGACGCCGCGCACGCGGCCGGGATCCTGCACCGAGACGTGAAGCCGGAAAACATCCTGGTGAGCGCCGACGACTTCGCCTATCTCGTCGATTTCGGCATCGCCAGCGCCACGTCGGACGAAAAGCTGACGCAGTTCGGCACCACTGTGGGCACCGCCAAATACATGGCCCCGGAGCGGTTCGGTGATTCCGCAATCACCCACAAGGCCGACATCTACGCGCTGGCCTGCGTGCTCTACGAGTGCCTGACCGGCTCCCCGCCCTACACCGGTGACCAGCTCAGCGTGATGGGCGCCCACGTCCACCAACCGATCCCGCGCCCGAGCGCGGCGCGCCCCAGCATCCCGGCCGCCTTCGACGGCGTGATCGCCCGCGGCATGGCCAAGGACCCCGCGGACCGCTACCTCACCTGCGGTGACCTGGCGGCGGCCGCCTACGGCGCCCTGGCCGCGCCGGATCAGGATCGGGCCACCGACATCCTGGAGCGCACCCAAATGGCAACGCCGCCGGCCGCATTCGCCGGCCAGCCGGCCGGCGGGTTTGCGCCCGGCCCGCCCGCCGCGGCACCGCCCGCCCCGCCGCTCGGCTCCTGGCCCACGCCGTCGGGCGCCGTCCAACCACCGCCGTGGGGCGGCCCCCCGGTCTGGACCAACGCCGGCGCGGCGACCCCGCCCTGGGGCCAGCCGCCGCGGGCCGGCCGCAAGCCCTGGCTGTGGGTCGGTGTCGCCGCCACGCTCACGGTGGTGCTGATCGGGGTGATCCTCGGCGTCGTGCGCCCGTGGGAACCGAAGTCCGGGCCGGCCCCGGCGACGCCGCCCCCGCCGCCGCCCGACGCCGTCGCGCTGCGGGTCCTCGATGACGGTGTGTTCGTCGGGAGTTCGGCGGCCCAGACCACGATCGACATCTTCAACGAGCCGATCTGCCCGCCGTGCGGCAGCTTCATCAGGTCGAACGCCGCCGACATCGACGCCGCGGTGAACAACAAGAAGCTGGCCGTGCGTTATCACCTGCTCAACTTCCTCGACGACAAGTCGCACAGCCAGGACTACTCGACCCGCGCGGTGGCGGCCAGCTACTGCGTCGCCGCGCAGAACGACCCCAAGCTCTACGCCGACTTCTATTCGGGCTTGTTCGCCAGCAACTTTCAGCCGCAGGAGGGCGCCGCCGAGGACCGCACCGACGGCGAGCTCGCACAATTGGCCAAGACGGTCGGCGCTAGCGCCGGGGTCATCGCCTGCATCAAGTCCGGCGACGACATCGGCACGGCCAAGGCCAAAGCGGCCAACGGCTACTCGACGCTGTCGAGCGACAACGCCAACTCCACGCCGTTCGTGTGGGACGGCACCACGGCGGTGAACTACCAGAATCCCACCTGGCTGACGAAACTCACCGGATAGCAAGCGGCCCCGGGGATGTTGTGAGCGACGCGCAGGGGTCGAAGGCGGGAACGACGTTCGGGCCCTACCGCCTCAAGCGGCTGCTCGGCCGCGGCGGAATGGGCGAGGTGTACGAGGCCGAGCACACCGTCAAGCAGTGGACCGTGGCGGTGAAGCTGATGTCCCACACGTTCAGCCAGGATCCGGTGTTCCGCAAGCGAATGGAGCGCGAGGCCCGCATCACCGGCCAACTGCTGGAGCCGCATGTGGTGCCCATCCACGACTACGGCGAAATCGACGGCCAGCTGTTCCTGGAGATGCGCCTCATCGAGGGTGTCGACCTGGACACCTTGCTCGAACAGCAGGGACCGCTGCCCGCGCCCCGGGCGGTCGCCATCATCCACCAGGTCGCGTCGGCGCTCGACGCCGCCCACGCCGCGGGGGTGACGCATCGCGACGTCAAACCGCAAAACATCCTGATCACCGGCGACGACTTCGCCTATCTGGTCGACTTCGGGATCGCCAGCGCCGAGACCGACGAGAAACTCACCCAGCTGGGCACCGCGGTCGGAACGTTGAAATACATGGCGCCCGAACGCTTTTCGAGTGACGAGGTGACTTCCCGCGCCGACGTCTACGCGCTGGCCTGCGTGCTGTACGAATGCCTGACGGGGGCGCCGCCGTATGGCGCCGACAGCTCCGGCGCGCTGGTGACCGCGCACATGATGCAGCCCATCCCCAAACCCAGCGCGCACGCGGCCGGCGTCAGCCCGGCATTCGACGCGGTGATCGCGGGCGGAATGGCCAAGGACCCCGCCGAGCGCTACCCCACCGCCGGCGCGCTGGCCGAGGCCGCGCACAAGGCGCTGAGCAGCCCCGAGCGCGAGCGGGCCGAGACGATCCTGCAGCGCGGCGACGCCGCTGGCCCGATCAGCCCGATCAGCCCGCCCGGCCCGCCGCGGCGCAGGCGCACCCGGTGGCCGGTGGTCGCCGCCGCCGCCGTCATCGCCGTCGCGATCGGTGCCGCCGGCGTCTGGCTGCTGCTCAAGCCGACCAGCCAGCCCCAGCACCTTGCCACGTCGGGCAAGACCGCGCCGCCGTCCGCCGCGGCGCCCGGCGGCGATCAGGCGCGGCTGATCAGCCTGCTTCCACCCGGGTACCTGCCCGGCGCCTGCACGCCGGCCACTCCGGAGACGGGCAGCATCTGGGTGACTGCGGTGGCCATGGTGACCTGCGGCCAGAACACCCAGCCCGGCGGACCGGCCCGCGCCACCTACGGGCTGTTCGCCACGCCCGACCGGCTGAAGCGGGCCTTCGCCGACGACATCGGCAATATCAGCCTGGTGAACTGCCCCGGCGAGGGACGCTCACCCGTCAGCTGGCACTACGACGAGACACCCAACGACATGGCCGGCCTGATCGCGTGCGGCACCTACAACAACCGCCCCAACGTGGTCTGGTCCAACGACGCCAGGCTCATGCTCAGCGACGTCAGCGGGGATCCGGCCACCGTCGAGGACCTGCACACGTGGTGGGACGCGTACGGCTGATCCGTCGCGACTCAGTCCGCTGCCGGCTCCGAATCTTCCCTGTGCTCAGCATCTTCGGCGTCTTCCACGGTCAACGGCAGCGCCAGCTCTTCGAGCGGGCGCCGCTCGGCGGCGATGCCGAGCCGCAGTTCGACCAGGCCCGCGGCCGCCATCACGGCCGCCCCGATGAGGAACGACCAGACGACCTCGGTGCGCATGCCCGAGTTGATCAGCTGACCGAACAGCAACGGCCCGGTGATACCACCGATCGCCGTGCCCATCGCGTAGAAGAAGGCGATCGCCAGCGCCCTGGTCTCCATCGGGAAGATCTCGCTGACCGTCAGGTACGCCGCGCTGGCGCCCGCCGAGGCCAGGAAGAACGCGACGATCAGCACGCCGATGAAGGCCCAGACGCCGCCGGCCCGGGTGAGAAACACGATCGCCAGCGCCACCACCGCGACCGCGGAACCGAGGTAGGTCAGCGTGATCATCGGTTTACGGCCGACGGTGTCGAACAGGTGCCCGAGCACCAGCGGGCCGGCGAAATTGCTCAGGGCCCACAGCACGAAGAACACCGGCACCATGCCCGACGGCACCGCGTAGAACTGGCTGAGCAGCGTCCCGAGGTTGAACGTGACGCCGTTGTAGAGGAACGCCTGCCCGATGAACAGCGCCAGCCCGAGGATCGCGCGCCGCGGATAGAGCTTGAACGCGACCGCGGCGATCTCGCGGAACGAGATCGCGGTGCGCTGGCGGATCCGCAGCGCCTTGCCCTGCGGTTCCGGCAGCGGCTGGCCGGTCTCGCGCTGAACCGCCTCCTCGATCTCGCCGACGATCTGTTCGGCTTCGTCGTCGCGGCCGTGGATGAACAACCACCGCGGGCTCTCCGGCACGTTGCGCCGCACCAGCAGCACGAAAATGCCGAGGATGGCGCCGATTCCGAAGGCGAGCCGCCAGCCGATGTTGGGGGGGAAGTTCGAGGTGTTCAGCAGGATCAGCGCGCCGCCCGCGCCGGCGGCCGAACCCAGCCAATAGGTTCCGTTGATCACCAGGTCGACGCGGCCGCGCACCCGCGCCGGGATCAGCTCGTCGATGGCCGAATTGATGGCGGCGTATTCGCCCCCGATGCCCGAGCCGGTGAAGAAACGGGTCAGGAAGAAGTACCACGGGGCGAACGCGAAGGCGGTCGCGACGGTGGCCACCAAATAGATCGCCAGGGTGAGGATGAACAGGTTTCGCCGGCCGAAGCGGTCGGTCAGGTGGCCGAAGAACAGCGCCCCCGAACAGGCGCCGGCGATGTAGATCGCGGCCGCCATGCCGATCTGGGCGGGATCGAGCGCGATGCCGCTGTTGTGCTCCATGAGCCGGGCCGAGACGTTGCCCACCATGGTGACCTCGAGCCCGTCGAGCACCCACACCCCGCCCAGGCCGACGACCACGCGCCAGTGAAACCGCGACCACGGCAGCCGGTCCAGCCGCGCCGGCACATGGGTCGAGATGGTCTTGGTTTGCGCGCTCGCACTCATGCGGTCTCCGTTCGGCGTTTGAAAAGAGATCTACCCATTCAGCGGGCGTCAGCCGCGATCCGAGCGGGACTCCTCGGGAGTCCAGGCCTGCGGCTGGCCGGGGTGGCCGGGAAACAAGAAGTCGATGAAGGCCGCGGCGGTGGGCTGGGGTTCGTGGTTGGCCAAGCCTGGGCGCTCGTTGGCTTCGATGAACGCGTACTCGGCGCCGGTGACGTCGGGCACCAACAGGTCGATGCCGGTCACCGGGATGCCGATCGCCTCGGCCGCCGTCACCGCGACGCGGCACAATTCGCTGTTCACGTGCGCGGTGACGTCGTGGATGGTGCCGCCCTGATGCAGGTTGGCGGTGCGGCGCACCCGCAGCCGGGTCCCCTGGGGCAGCACGTCGTCCAGCTTCCACCCGGCCTCGGCGACGGTCGACTCGGTGAGGTCGTCGAGCGGGATGCGGGACTCGCCGCCGGTGGCCGCCGAGCGCCGCCGGCTCTCGGCCGCGATCAGGTCCCGCACGCTGTGCTCCCCGGTGCCGATGATCTCGGGAGGCATCCGCAGCGCGGCGGCCACCACGCGGCCGTCGATCACCACCAGCCGAAGGTCGTCGCCCGTGATCCGCTGTTCGATCAGCACGTCCGGGTACTGCTGGCGGGCCCGCGCCAGTGCGGCGGACAGGTCGTCGGGGCCGTTGTCCGGCACCACCCCGACGGTGATGCCTTTGCCCTGCTCGCCCCGTGTCGGTTTGACGACGACCTCGCCGACCTCCTTGACGAAGGCGAAGTCGCTCTCGTCGAAGGTGGCCAGCCGCGCCCGCGGCACGGTGATGCCGGCCTCGGAGACCAGGCGCCGCGTCAGCCGCTTGTCGTCACACCGGCACATCGCCACCGCCGAGGTGTACTCGGACAGCGACTCACGGGTGATGACGCTGCGGCCGCCGTGGGTCAGGCGCATCTCGCCGGTCTCGGCGTCGAGCACCTCGACCCAGATGCCCCGCCGCAGCGCCTCGTCGGCGATGATCCGGGCGTAGGGGTTGAGGTCGTCGACCGTCTCGGGCGGCGGGCTGAACAGCGGCTCGTTGATCGCGTTCTTGCGCTTGATCGCCAGCACCGGGACGCGGCGGAAACCCAGCTTCTCGTAGAGGCCGATGGCGGCCGCGTTGTCGTGCGCCACCGACAGATCCATGTAGGCGCGGCCCGCACTGCGGAAGTGCTCGGCCAGCGCCTTGGTCAGCGCGCCGCCGACGCCGGGCAGCCCGGCGGCCGGATCGACCGCCAGGGTCCACAGGCTCGACCCTTCCTCGGGGTCGTTGAACAGCAACTCGTGATCGACCCCGGTGACCGTGCCGACCACCGCGCCGTCCTCGTCGCGCACCGCGAGCAGATACTTCACCGCAGGCACGTTCTGGTGGTTGTCCCAGATCACGTCGACGCCGGCCGGGACCATGCCGCAGCGCACGTAGACGCGGTTCATGGCGTCGGCGTCGATCGGGTCGTTGAGCGTGCGCACCGTCAAGCCCGGCGGGGCCGGGCCGAAGTTCTTCGTCGCAGGCGTGAAACGCAGCCGGTAGGTGTGGCTGGGGTCGATGAAGAGCTCGGTGGGCGCCTCGGCGACCACCACGTGAGATTCGCGGGCGTAGATGCAGATGTCGCGCCGGCCGGGCCCCTCGCGGCGCAGGGCCTCGACCAGCTGCTGGGAATTGGCGAAGGTCTGCCCGAAAATCAGTCGGCCCCAACCCAATTCGAGCTCGACGTCTTTGGCCATCGCATCGACTAGCTCGGGCGGGGATGCGTCGTGCAGACCGAGCGTGATCGCCTCGGTGTGGTCGCCGGACGGATCGGCCATGGTCATGCAACCGGGCCGGTGACACCGTGGCGCTGCAGCCAGAGCTCGAGCAGCGCGATCTGCCAGAGCTCGTTGCCGCGCAGCGGGGTCAGCTTGCCGTTGGGGTTGGCCAGCAGCGCGTCGACCGCGTCGGTGTTGAACAGGCCGCGCTCCTTGGCGGTGGGCGCGTACAGAGCGTCGCGGACCATGTCGAGGTACGGGCCTTCGAGGTGGGTCAGCGCCGGGACCGGGAAGTAGCCCTTGGGGCGGTCGATTACCTCCGCCGGAATCACCCGTCGCGCAGCCTGTTTCAGGACGCCCTTGCCTTCGTGCGCGATCTTGAGCTCCGGCGGGCAGGTCGCGGCCAGCTCGACCAGCTCGTGGTCGAGGAACGGAACCCGGCCCTCCAGCCCCCACGCCATCGTCATGTTGTCCACCCGCTTCACCGGATCGTCGATCAACATCACCGTCGTGTCGAGCCGCAGCGCGCGGTCGATCCCGGTTTCGGCGCCGGCTTGCGCGAAGTGCTCGGTGACGAACCGCAGGCTGGGGTCACCGGCCGCGACGATGCCCGATCCGACCAGCGCCTGCACCCCGGCCGCGTCGCGGTCGAAGAAGGCGCCCCGGTACTGGGCGACGGCGCCGTCCAGGGTGGCGGCGGCCGGATCGCCCATCGGCGGATACCAGTGGTAGCCGGCGAACACTTCGTCGGCGCCCTGGCCGGACTGCACGACCTTGACGTGCCGCGCCACTTCCTGGCTGAGCAGATAGAAGGCGACGCAGTCGTGGCTGACCATCGGCTCGCTCATCGCGCCGATGGCCCCGTCCAGGGCGGGCAGCATCCGGTCGGTCTCGATGCGGATCTGGTGGTGGTCGGTCTCGAAGCGCTGGGCCACGATGTCGGAGTACTGGAATTCGTCGCCCTTGACGCCGCCGGCGGACTCGAAGCCGATGGAGAACGTCGACAACCCGTGCTGGCCGGCCTCGGCGAGCAAACCCACGATCAGGCTGGAGTCCACGCCGCCGGACAACAGGCAACCGACCGGCACGTCCGCGACCAGGCGGCGCTTGACCGCCAACCGCAGCGTGGACAGCACCGCGTCTTCCCAGTCGCGCTCCGACCAATCCGCGCGGTCGGAGTGCCGGGTGAAGTCGGGGGCCCAGTAGGTGGTAACGGTGCGCCGGCCGTCGGGCTCGATGGCGACCAGCGAGGCGGGCGGCACCTTGCGGACGCCGCGCAGGATGGTGTTCGGCGCGGGCACCACCGAGTGGAAGCTCATGTAGTGGTGCAGGGCGACGGGGTCGATGCG
>NZ_LZKV01000249.1:0-17480 GCF_001672995.1 Mycobacterium sp. 1482292.6
GGTGGTCTGTCGACTCCAGGTGAATGACCTCAGCGCCCAGCGCGGCGAGAATGTGGGTGGAGGAGGGACCCGCCCACCACGCTGTCGCGTCGAGAATTCGTATGCCCTCCAGAGGAAGTCGCGGTGCACCTTCGGCTCCGGTCGTAATCCTGTTGTGGGCGGGTCCCTCCTCCACCCACATTCTCGCCGCGCTGGGCGCTGAGGTCATTCACCTGGAGTCGACAGACCACCCTGACGGCGCACGGATGGCGGCCGCGGCGTTCGCCGCCCAACCTCAGTGGTGGGAGCGGTCGGGGATGTACTTGGCGACCAACGCCAACAAGCGAGGGCTGACCCTCGACCTGTCTTCCCCCGAAGGCCGGGGGCTGCTTTTCGGCCTTGTCCAATGCTCGGACATTCTGGTCGAGAACTTCTCGCCCCGCGTCTTCGACAATTTCGCCATCACGTGGGAGGCCGTCAGTGAGCACAACCCCCGGATCGTGATGGTCCGCATGCCTGCCTTCGGGCTCGACGGACCGTGGCGCAACAACGTGGGTTTCGCGCAAACCATGGAGCAGATGACCGGAATGGCGTGGGTGACCGGTCACGAGTACGACCAGCCGCGAATCCCCCGAGGCCCGTGTGACCCACTGGCGGGAATGCACTCCGCATTCGCCATGCTGGCAGGACTCCGGCGACGCGACGAAACCGGCCAAGGGTCGCTAATCGAAGTATCGATGGTTGAATCCGCGCTCAACGCCGCCGCCGAGCAGGTTGTCGAATTCACCGCCTACGGGAACCTGATATCGCGATTGGGAAACCGCAGCCGTGACGCCGCCCCACAAGGGCTCTATCCATGCGCGGGAACCGAACGGTGGCTGGCGATCTCGGTTGCCACGGACGAGCAGTGGCGCCTACTCAAGTCGGCTCTGCGCGAACCGGACTGGGCAAACGACCCCGCGTTGGACACTCATGACGGGCGCGTGCGGGCACATGATCTGATCGATAAGCACCTCGAGCAATGGGCTGCCCAATACGATTCCACGGCCGCCGCACAGTTACTCGTTGAACGTGGTGTTCCGGCTGCGGATTTGGCAGACGCCAGGGTCGGTTCGATGCACCCTCAGCTGGCAGCACGGGGCTTCTTCGAAAGCCTCGACCATCCCGTCGTGGGACGGCATCACGTGCCGGCGATTCCCTTCAGGTACCGCAGCGTTGAGACATGGTATCGGTCGGCAGCGCCGACCTTAGGGCAGCACAACGCGAGCATCCTCGGCGACCTACTGGGCCTCGACGCCGCATCGATTGCAGCGCTGACAGAAAAAGGAGTCATCGGGACCAGGCCAGGCGGATTGGACTAGACAACGTGAAACTTCATGTCGACAGGGAAACGTGCCAAGGTCACAGCCGTTGTTACGCGGCGTATCCCGAATTGTTCGACATCGACGACGAAGGGACCGCCTTCGTGATTGTGGAAGATATCCCGTCCGGGTGGGAAGACCGGGCGCACAACGCAATCGCGAACTGCCCGGAGCGTGCCATACATATCCTCGAGGAGTCGCCATGAAGACCAAGGGAGCAGTTCTGTGGGGGCTGAACGAGAGGTGGTCGGTGGAAGAGATCGAACTCGATCCGCCACAGGAAGGCGAGCTACTCGTCGAGTTCGAAGCCACCGGTCTATGCCACTCCGACCACCACATCCGCACCGGCGACATGTTCGGGGTGAGTTTCCCCTTGATAGGTGGGCACGAAGGGGCGGGCGTCGTTCACGAGGTTGGTCCGGGAGTCCGCGATCTGGCGGTGGGAGACCACGTGGTCACGTCGTTCCTGCCGGCGTGCGGCCGCTGCCGCTGGTGCGCCACGGGCCGTCAGAACCTCTGTGATTACGGGGCGATCATCCTGGCGGGGGTCCAGGCCGACGGCACCTTCCGGCGCCGAGCCAGAGGACGGGGCATCGGAGCGCTCTCGGGCGTCGGCAGTTTCGCGCAGTGGGGTGTGTTGTCGGAGGCTTCCGTCGTCAAGATCGACGACGATGTGCCGCTGTCGCGCGCATGTCTTCTCGGTTGCGGCATCACCACCGGCTGGGGTTCGGCCGTGAATACCGCCAACGTCAGTCCCGGCGACGTGGTTCTCGTGGTCGGCTGCGGGGGGATCGGCAGCGGTGCCATTCAGGGCGCGCGGCTGGCCGGCGCGGAGCAGATCGTGGTGGTCGATATCGAGCCGGGCAAGCGCGACAAGGCTTTTGAGTTCGGGGCCACGCACTTTGCCGCCTCGATGCAGGAAGCAACCCAGTTAGTTGGTGAGCTCACGCGCGGGGTCATGGCCGACTCGGCCATCCTCACGCCAGGTGTGCTCGAAGGCGCGATGATCAACGACGCGCTCAACGCGGTGCGGAAGGGCGGTGCCGTGGTGGCGACCGCCCTGGCATCGATGTCCGACGTGACGCCGACGCTGCCGCTGACGTTGTTCACGCTGTTCCAGAAGCGCCTGCTGGGCAGCCTGTACGGCGAAGCCAACCCGCGGGCCGACATCCCTCGACTGGTCAGCCTCTATCGAAGCGGCAAGCTATTGCTCGACGAAGCCGTCACCACCGAGTACAAGCTCGACGACATCAACGAGGCCTACGACGACATGCTCGCCGGCCGCAACATTCGCGGGGTGATCATCCACGAGCACTGATGTGTCGAAAGGCAGATCCGCATCGTCTTCCAGTCCGCGCAGTTGATTCACCTACTCGCAGCGAAAGGATTCATTTCATGTCTTCGCCAGCCGATGTCGTCCGCCACTTTTGCGCTTTGATGGAGACGCGAGACGCCGAAGCGTTACGTCCCCTCCTCGCCGAAGGGGCCGTCTATCAGAACGTGGGAATGCCTGCCTTCACCGGACCGGACGCCATCGTGGAGAACCTGGCGGCCCAGTTCGCTATGTTCCCGGACGCCTACGCCTTCGAGATCGTGAACCTCGCCAGCGAGGGTTCCGTGGTGCTCACCGAACGGCTGGATTACATCCAGACTCCCGATGGACGCAAGCCGGCCATCCCCGTAATGGGGACCTTCGTCGTCGATGGCGACGGGAAAATCACACGCTGGACCGACTACTTCGACCTGAATCTGACGATCAAGCTGCTTCAAGGCGAGGACATCAGCGCCCTGGTGCCCGCGACCGCATGAGTTGGCGCATCGATGATTCGAACTTAACTGAGGATGAGGAGCCATGCGGGTACCAAGGGCCGTCGCCAAATTCAATCGTCGAGTCACCAATCCAGCGGCTCGGTCGATCGCGCCGTGGCTTCCAGGCCTATGCACACTCGAACATGTCGGACGCAAATCAGGCACGCGTTATCGAACGCCGCTGTTGGTATTTCCCACACCCGACGGCTTCGTCGTCCTCATCGGGTACGGGCTGCATTCGGACTGGGTGAAGAATGTTCTGGCCGGCGGACAGGCGGTATTGCGCAGGCGCGGCAGTAGTATCGCCCTGGTCAATCCTCGTCTTGTGAGTAAGGCGGAGGGCGCAGCGATCGTTTCGGGGCCATCAGGGATGTTCTACCGCCTGTTTCCGTACAACCAAGCGGCGATGGTGTTGACCAAGGCCGATTCCACGCACTGACTTCGGGATCACAACTACCCAGTCCAGACACCGGCCGGTGCGGTGCCCCAATACCGACGCGAACGCCGCAGCTCCAAAAGGCTCGCGGGGAGCGTTGAGGATCAACCGAAACAACTGTCAAGCATCAGCCGAAACACTGTCAGGCATCACCCGAAGGCAAAATGTCGCATCACCCGACGTCATACAGGTGGTAAGTGGGGCGGGCGGGGCTCGAACCCGCGACCAACGGATTATGAGTCCGCGGCTCTAACCAACTGAGCTACCGCCCCGACGGGATAGTTCCGTAGGAAACCGTAGCTGAAGACCGAAGCCGGCGTTCGTCGGGCAGCCGGCGCTTAGCCGACGCGCTCGGTGGGCGCCCCGTTGGGGGAACGCCCACCGGCACGGCACCTTTATGTCCCCGAGATTAAGCGGGCCCAGGCCCTTGCTGCCCGGCTTGAGCCTTGATTTTGGGAATCAGCTCAGGCGCGTAGACGAAGATCGCCGACTCCACTTCCCATTCGGCCTGGGCCTGACTCATCGGCGTCGTCCGGGTGATCATGTTGATCAGTTCCTGGCCCTCGCCGTACGGGTTGGGGTTGGCGCGAACCTGATCGGCGAACCAACGGCCCTCGGCGGCCTCATGGCAATCGCTGTAGTCGGCGTTGTGCACCATCTTGTTCTGCGCCAGCAGTTTGACGTACTGGTCGTCGGCGGGAGTCAAATTGCAGGCCGCCGCAGCCCGCGGCGCTGACACCACAGCACCACCGAACATCGCGGCTCCCAGCGCAATGCCGGCAGCCCCCGCCGCCAGCACCTGCACGCGCGATCGTGTCGTTGCCACTTCTGTCGAACCCCCTTATCACGGAATTGCTAGCTTTTCTTTCGCGGCAACGATTGGGTACCACCGGTAAACAGCGCGACAAACGACGATCTCTGCGAACAGCTCGTGAACAGCGCCTAGCTAAAATTACTGTGCGAGAAACTATTCGGGTCCAAACAAGTAACGCGGCGAACCCAAGGCCAGCAACCCCTTGCAGGTGTTGCCGGGGCTCACCGTCAACGGCGCCGTCGAGTTAGTCGACTAAACCGAAAGCGGCCGGAGGGCTAAGCCCTCACGACCGCTTGGGGTTGAAACTCAGAAGGGATTGCGCAGCAATAGCTCTCGCTAAGCGGTCGGCCAGTTCGCCTTCGCGGCTTGGTCTTTGATCTTCGGGATCAGGTCCGGCGCGTAGACGTAGATGGCCGACTCGACCTCCCACTCGGCCTGGGCCTGAGTCAACGGCGTGGTACTGGTGATCATGTTGACCAACTCTTGGCCCTCACCGAACGGATTGGGGTTGGACCGAACCTGGTCGGCGAACCAACGGCCCTCGGCGGCCTCGTGGCAATCGCTGTAATCGGCGTTGTGCACCATCTTGTTCTGCGCGAGCAGGTTGATGTACTGGTCGTCGGCCGGAGTCAGATTACAGGTAGCCGACGCTTGCGGAGCTGACAGGACGGCGCTACCGAGCATCGAAGCGCCCAGCGCTACGCCGGCAGCCCAGACCGATGACACTCGAACTCGCGAGCGCGTACCGGTGGTTGTCATTTCCGAACCTCCCTCTGCGCGGGAACGCAGTCGTTCCGACGCGGCCAAGCTAGAAATCCTGCAAAACAACTGACACGGAAAGCCACCCGGACCGCGGGCCACTGACGCACGATCCATGGCCATCCGGCTCGGGCCACGCTGCCATCTCGTC
Source organism: Mycobacterium sp. 1482292.6 (assembly GCF_001672995.1). Lineage (NCBI taxonomy): Bacteria > Bacillati > Actinomycetota > Actinomycetes > Mycobacteriales > Mycobacteriaceae > Mycobacterium > Mycobacterium sp. 1482292.6. The sequence goes on from NZ_LZKV01000249.1 coordinate 5,310, forward strand.
ACCGTCACATATTTGTTCACATAAGTCTCAGTGACCGCGCTTAAGTTAGCGAATGAGCCCCGCACACAGCGGAAACGTACGCTTGCGCGTCCGTGTACGAATGGTTAACATTTCGTGCTCTTGGCACCGGGCAGGCGGACCACCGACCGCTCGACCACGTCGTCCCTCACACGCCAGCGGACGACGTCGCCGGGCCGACAGCTAAGGCCCTAGCGGCTCGGCTGGCGCCGACAGATATCAGCTAAATACCGTCTGGCCGTCCGCGTCGAGCAAGTACCGCTCGGTCCCGTTTTCGACCCGGGGAGCGTCTGCGCCCAATGACACGGCCACCTTGTTGCTGGCATTGCGCATGATGTCGAAGGTGAGCTCGACGGCCTCCACCTCGGAGAACCGTGAGCGCACCTCGACGACATCGTCGGCGACGAGGTGCGCAGGGGTCCAAATTAACCTATCGGCGTACCGCAGCGCTGCTTTAGCGCGGTCGTCGAGCAAACTCGACGATTCGTAGTGCTCGATCTCCTCATACAAGGTCTCCGAACCGCCGGCATCGAGCGCGCCGCCCTCGCGAAGCGAGTTGCATAACCGGCAATTGTGCTGGGCCGCCCCGCGCAACCGGACCAATTCGGAGGTGACCGGGTCGAGCGCACGCATTCGCGCCACCGCGATTAAAAAGTCATTGAACACGAGATCCGCCGGATCGGTCGTGTGATCCCAGCTGATCGGGCCGTCCACCCAGCCCAGATATGGCGCACCGACCCCGAGCGCCTCCAGCCCGGCGCGCACCCTGGGGATGAAGTCGGCGATGTACATCTGCACGACGACACCAAAGGTGGCCTCTCCGAGTTGCTTCCACAACCGTGATCGCTGCGCGGCGGTGATCGACGAGACGTCGGCGCTGAATTGTTCGGCGAATTCGGCGACGGCGGCCTCCGCCGCCGATTCCGGCTCGCCCACTTCGACGCTGGCGGGCAACGGTGGCAGCAACATCGTCTGCGCGCACACCCGGCGGACTAACGCCGCGAGGCGGCCGTCACCCGGAGCCAACGCGACCAGCCGGGTGAGCTGGTCTTCTCGAACCGAAACCGGGGTCGCCATTCGTCACACGCTAGAACGCGTGCTGCCCGGCGGCAATGGATTACCGGGCCTGGCTCACCGAGGACATGTGGAAGTCCGGTATCCGCAGCGACGGCATGGCGGCGCGGGTGGCCCAGTCGCCCCATTCACGCGGCAGCGTCTTTTCGCTGACGCCGGCCTCGGTGGCCCGCCGCAGTAGGTCCAACGGACTCTCGTTGAACCGGAAGTTGTTGACCGCAGCGGTGACCTGGCCGTCCTCGATGAGATAGACACCGTCGCGGGTCAGGCCGGTGAACAACAAGGTGGTGGGGTCGACGACGCGGATGTACCACAGCGTCGTCAGCAGCAGGCCCCGCTCGGTGGCCGCGATCATGTCGTCCCGACTGGCCGTGCCGCCGGTCATCACCAGGTTGTCGGCGGCCACCGCGACGTCGACGTCGTATTTGGCGGCCGTGGCCCGCGGATAGGCCAACGCGTTGATCACCCCCTCGCGGATCCAGTCCACCTGGGTGATCGCCATGCCGTTGTCAAACGCCGACACCGTCTCCGAGGAACTGCTCACCGCGACGAACGGCGTGCAGGCCAGGCCGGGCGCCATCGGATCGGAGAACAGCGTCAGCGGCAGGTCGGTGAGCCGCTCCCCCACCCGGGTTCCGCCGCCGGGCGCCGAAAACGCGGTCCGGCCCTCCTGGGCGCCGCGGCCGGCCATCGACCACGCCATGTAGATCATCATGTCGGCCACCGTGGACGGCGGCATGATCGTCTCGTAGCGCCCGGCCGGCAGTTCGACGCTGCGCTGCGCCCAGCCCAGCCGCGTCGACAGCTGTTCGAGCAGCGAATCGGTTGGCACATCGACGAAGTCGGGTGTGCCGACGCCCGCCCAGGCGCTGGCGTCGCCGCGTTTGGCGTTGATCTCCACCGCACCGGTGGGTTGGGTGAACCGCCGGCGCAAGCCGGTCGATGATGCCAGGAACGTCGTCGAAACACTGTGGTGGGCAAAGCCGTACAGCCGATCCTCGCCGCGGAAGCCACGGCTCAGCGAGTCGGCGACGTCGGAGAAAATCAGGGGGCCGGTGCCGGGCACCGGCGCGTCCCAATCGACGGGCACCCCGCTGTCGGCGAGCAGCGGCGCCGCATCGCCGGCCTCCGGGGCCGCCCCGGCCGCCTCCTGCGACGCCGCCACCAGCCCGGGCAGCACCCGCGGATCGGCCTCGGCGGACACCACCGTGCCGATGCGCGCGATCGACCCGCGACGCACCACGGAAATCACGGTCACGCTGCGGCTCACCGAAACTCCGTTGGTGGTCATCGAATTGCCCGCCCAGCGCAGGGTCGCCTCGACCTTGTCGGTGACCAGCACCATGGTCTCGTCGGCGCGGCCGAGCTTGGCCGCCTCGTCCAGCACGATGTTGACGACGTGCTGCGGGGTGATCATCGGCCGCCCTCGGTCCGGGTGTTGAGCACGTTGACCCCACGGAACAACGCCGACGGGCAGCCGTGGCTGACCGCCGCGATCTGCCCAGGCTGGGCCTTGCCGCAGTTGAACGCCCCGCCCAGCCGCCACGTCGACGCGCCGCCCACGGCTTCCATCGAATTCCAGAAGTCGGTCGTGGTGGCCTGGTAGGCGACGTCGCGTAGCTGGCCGTCGAGGCGGCCGTCACGAATCTGGAAGAACCGCTGGCCGGTGAACTGGAAGTTGTACCGCTGCATGTCGATTGACCACGATTTGTCGCCGACGATGTAGATGCCGTCCTCGACCCGGCCGATCAAGTCGTCGGTGCTGATGTCCTCTGGCGCCGGCTGCAAGGAGACGTTGGCCATGCGCTGGATCGGTACGTGATGCGGCGAATCGGCATACGAGCACCCGTTGGACCGCGGCTGGCCCAGTCGCCGCGCGAAGACCCGGTCGAGCTGGTAGCCGGTGAAGATGCCGTCGCGCACCAGGTCCCAGCTCTGCGCGGCCACCCCTTCGTCGTCGTAACCGATGGTGGCCAAGCCGAATTCGAGGGTGCGGTCGGCTGTCACGTTCATCACCGGCGAGCCGTACCGCATGGTGCCCAGCTTGTCCGGCGTGGCGAACGACGTCCCAGCGTAGGCGGCCTCGTAGCCAATAGCGCGATCGTATTCGGTTGCGTGCCCGATGGATTCGTGAATCGTCAGCCACAGGTTGCTCGAATCGATCACCAGGTCCTTTGGCCCGGGAACAACGCTGGGCGCCTTGATCTTTTCGGCCAGCAACGACGGCAGCTGCGCCAGCTCGTCGGTCCAATTCCACACCTCGTCGCCGGCCAGGACCTCCCAGCCCCGCCCCATCGGCGGGGCCAGCGTGCGCATGGAATCGAAGCTGCCGGCTGCGGGGTCGACGGTCACCGCCTCCAGTGAGGGCAGCACCCGCACCCGCTGCTGGGTGATCGAGGAGCCGAAGGTGTCGGCGTAGAAGGTCTGCTCCTTGACGGCCGTCAGCAGCGCCGACACGTGATTGATGCCGTCGGCGCTCAGCAGCCGCCCGGAGTAGTCCTCCAGCACGGCGATCTTGTCGGTGGTCGAGATGTCGAACGGGTCGATCCGGTAGTTCGACACCCAGGCCGCGTCCGCGTAGACCGGTTCGGGCGCCAGCTCGACGCGCTCGCTGCTCAGCGTCGCCAGCGTGGTGGCCACATGCACCGCGCGCCGGGCGGTCTCGGCGGCCACCGCCGGCACCAGCTCCGCGTGCGAGGCGAATCCCCAGGTGCCGTCGACGATCACCCGCACCGCCAGGCCGACCTCACGGTTGATCACCGCGGTCTCCAGCTCGCCGTCGCGCAGCTGGATGATCTCGGTGATGATGCGGTGAACCCGCAGGTCGGCGTGCGTGGCCCCGGCCGCTTTGGCCGCCGAGAGCGCGGCTTCGGCCAGATCGTGGCGCGGCAGGTCCAGGAAGTCGGCATCGATCCCCCGGTTCGGTGTCACGGCTCCACCGTAACGGCCGCTCACCCCAAACCGCGGCGGCGCCCGCTTTAATTAGCCCATGGCCCATGCGGTACGCGGGATTGTCCCTCGATCCACCGCCCTGGGCTACGCGTTGCTGGCGCCCAGTCTGTTCGGCGTGCTCGCCTTTCTGCTGCTGCCCATCCTGGTGGTGCTCTGGCTGAGCCTGTGCCGATGGGATCTGCTGGGCCCGCTGCACTTCGTCGGCCTGTCCAATTGGCGGTCGGTACTGACCGACGCGGGCTTCGGCAACTCCCTGATCGTCACGATCGTCTTCGTGGCCATCGTGGTGCCGGCGCAGACCGCGCTGGGACTGCTGGCCGCCACCATGCTGGCCCGCCAGCTCCCCGGCACCGGGCTGTTTCGCACCCTGTATGTGCTGCCGTGGATTTGCGCTCCGCTGGCCATCGCGGTGCTGTGGCGGTGGATTTTGGCCCCCACCGACGGCGCCGTGAGCACGGTGCTGGGCCACAGCATCGAATGGTTGTCGGATCCCAGCTTCGCGCTGCCGCTGGTGTCGGCCGTGGTGGTGTGGACCAACGTCGGCTACGTTTCGTTGTCGTTCCTGGCAGGACTGCTGGCCATCCCCGACGAGATCCACGCCGCCGCCCGCACCGACGGCGCCACCGCGTGGCAGCGGTTCTGGCGCATCACCATGCCCATGCTGCGCCCCACGACCTTCTTTGTACTGGTGACCGGGATCGTCAGCGCCGCACAGGTTTTCGACATGGTGTACGCACTGACCGGCGGCGGACCGGCCGGCAGCACCGACCTGGTGGCCCATCGCATCTACGCCGAGGCGTTCGGCTCGGCGGCCATCGGCCGGGCGTCGGTGATGGCCGTGGTGCTGTTCGTGATCCTGATCGGCGTCACCCTGGTCCAGCATCTGTATTTTCGGCGACGGATCAGCTATGACCTCACCTAGTCGACCCACGAATGTGGTGATCTACGCCGGGCTTTCGCTGGGTGCGTTCATCACGCTGGCGCCGTTCGCCCTTGGACTGATGACGTCGTTCACCTCCGCGCATCAATTCGTCACCGGCACGCCGTTGCAGCTGCCGCGACCACCCACGCTGGCCAATTTCGCCGACCTGGCCGGAGCCGGGTTCGGCCGGGCGGCCGCGGTGACCGCGTTGATGACGGCGGTAATCCTGGTGGGCCAGTTGACCTTCTCCGTGCTCGCGGCATACGCCTTCGCCCGGTTGCAGTTCCCCGGGCGTGACGCGCTGTTCTGGGTGTACATCGCGACGTTGATGGTGCCCGCGACGGTCACGGTGGTGCCGATGTATCTCATGATGGCCCAGCTCGGCCTGCGCAACACGTTCTGGGCGTTGGTGTTGCCCTTCATGTTCGGCTCGCCGTACGCGATCTTCTTGCTGCGCGAGCACTTTCGGATCATCCCGAACGACTTGATCAACGCGGCCCGGCTGGACGGGGCCAACACGTTGGACGTGATCGTGCATGTGGTGATCCCGTCGAGTCGCCCGGTCCTGGCGGCGCTGGCGTTGATCACGGTGGTCTCGCAGTGGAATAACTTCATGTGGCCGTTGGTGATCACCAGCGGGCACAAGTGGCGGGTGCTCACCGTCGCGACGGCCGATCTGCAATCGCGGTTCAACTCCCAGTGGACGCTGGTGATGGCGGCGACCACGCTCGCGATCGCCCCGCTCATCGCCCTGTTCGTCGTGTTCCAGCGCCACATCGTCGCCTCGATCGTCGTCTCGGGACTGAAGTGACCCGGCCCCGCTTTTCCACCCTGGCCGCGGCCGCGGTCGCGCTCGTCGCGGTGCTGCTGGCCGCGGCGGCGGCGTTGCTGGATTACGCCGGCCAACCCCACGGCGGCAAGACGGTCGTCACGGTGCGGATCTGGGGCGACCAGATCGGCGCGGCCTACCGAGAATCGTTCCAGGCCTTCACCCGCACCCACCCCGACATCGACGTGCACCTCAACCTGGTGGCCTATTCCACCTACTTCAACACCCTGCGCACCGACGTGGCCGGCGGCAGCGCCGACGACATCTTCTGGCTGTCCAACGCCTACCTGGCGGCGTACGCCGACAGCGGCCGCCTGCTGAACATCGGCGAAGCGCTCGGGCCGCAGGCCGCCTCGGATTGGGAGCGTCCGGTCGTCGAGCAGTTCACCCGCAACGGCACGTTGTGGGGAGTGCCGCAGCTGACCGATGCGGGAATCGCGTTGTATTACAACGCCGACCTGCTCGCCGCGGCCGGCGTCGATCCCGCCGCCCTGAACGCCCTGCGGTGGGGTCCCGACGGGAACGACACTTTGCGCCCCCTGCTGGGCAGGCTCACCGTCGACGCCGACGGAAACCGCGGCGACACACCACGATTCGATGCGGGACGGGTGCGGCAATGGGCATACAACGCGGCCAACGACCCGCAGGGCATCTACCTGAACTACATCGGCTCGGCCGGCGGCGTCTTCCAACGCGGCGACACGTTCGCGTTCGCCAACCCCGCCGCCGTGGCGGCCTTCCGTTATCTGGTCGACCTGATCAACCGCGACCACGTCGCGCCGCCCGCCGCCGACACCAACGACAACGGCGACTTCTCCCGCAACCAGTTCCTGGCCGGCAGGATGGCGCTGTTCCAGTCCGGCACCTACAACCTGGCGCCGGTGGCCCGCGATGCACGGTTCCACTGGGGGGTGGCGATGATGCCCGCCGGCCCGGTGGGCCGGGTCAGCGTCACCAACGGCATTGCCGCGGCGGGCAATGCGGCAACGAAGCATCCCGACGCGGTGCGCCAGGTGCTGGCCTGGATGGGCAGCAGGCAGGGCAACGAATTTCTGGGCCGCTACGGTGCGGCCATCCCCGCGGTGTCCTCGGCGCAACCGGTCTACTTCCGGTACTGGGCCGCCAGGGGTGTGGACGTCACGCCGTTCTTCGCCGTGCTGAACGGTCCGCGCATCGCGGCCCCCGGCGGTGCGGGCTTTGCCGCCGGCAACGACGCGCTGCAGCCGTACTTCGCCGAAATGTTCTTGGGCCGCGGCGATGTGGCGACGACGCTGCAGCGGGCTCAGGCGGCGGCCAACACCGCCGCCGCGCGCCAGTGAGGGCCTAGATCGCTTCCGACGACGCGGGGTCGTTGAGCGCGCTGTGGTGGCGGCCCCAGACGAAGTAGAAGACCAGCGCCAGTAACACCCAGCCGGTGAATGCGATCCAGGTGTACCAGTGCAAGCTGGCCAGGATGTACCCGCAGGCCGCCACCGAAAGGACCGGTGTGACGGGATAACCCGGGACCTTGAACCCCCTTGGCAGGTCGGGCTCGCGTACCCGCAAGACGATCACTCCGACGGACACCACGACGAACGCGGTGAGCGTGCCGATCGACACCATGTCGGCCAGCTTCTGCAGCGGAATGAACGCGGCCAGGGCGGAGGCCACGATGGCGACGATCACCGTGTTGTTCACCGGGGTCATGGTGCGCGCGTTCACCGTCGCGAACCGCGCGGGCAACAAGCCGTCACGGCCCATGGCGAACAGGATGCGGGTCAGCCCGTACATGGTGACCAGTGTGACGCTGAAGATCGAAATGACCGCTCCGGCAGCCAGAATCGTGCTGGCCCAGCCGCCGTGGGTGACGTTGTCAAGAATCGTCGCGAGCCCGGCTTCCTGCTGCCCGGCGAAGTTCTGCCAGGGCTGGGTGCCCAGCGCGGCCAGCGAAACGAAAACGTAGACGCCGGTGACGGTCAGCAATGCGCCGATGAGTGCGCGCGGCATGGTCTGCTGCGGGTTCTTCACCTCGTCGCCGGCGGTGGACACCGCGTCCAGGCCGATATAGGAGAAGAAGATGGTGCCGGCCGCCGAGCCGATGCCGGAAACACCGAAAGGCGCGAAGTCACGCAGATGGCTCGCGTCGAACGCCGTGAACGCGACAACACCGAAGACGACGAGCACGCCGAGTTTGATCATCACCATGATCGCGTTGACCTTGGCCGACTCGCTGGCGCCGCGGACGAGTAACAACGCGCACAAGACAATCAGCACGACCGCCGGTACGTTCAGATAGCCGGTTTGCGCATCCCACGGCGCGGCCGAAAAGGCTTGCGGCAGTTGGAATCCCAGGACGTTGCTCAGCAGCTTGTTCAGGTAGCCGCTCCAGTTGACTGCGACCGCGGCGGTCGCCACGCCGTATTCCAGCAGCAGGCAGGCCGCCACGGCCACGGCCACGACCTCCCCCAGCGTGGTGTAGGCGTAGGAATACGACGATCCCGAAACAGGCACCGCCGAAGCCAATTCGGCGTAGCAGACCGCGGCGAGGCCGGCGGCGAGGCCGGCGAGCAGGAAGGAGACGATCACCCCCGGGCCGGCCTCTGGGACTGCCTGCGACATGACGAAGAAGATCCCGGTGCCGATCGTCGAGCCGACCCCGAACATGGTCAGCTGGAAGGTGCCGATGCCGCGCTTGAGGTGGTCCGCGGCCCCTGGTGCGACGTGTGCACCCGTGACGGGGCGGCGCCGGAGCATCTGCTGCTTGAGGCTGATCGTCGTGGCTGGCAAGTGCCCCTCCTGTGGCCGGATCAGCTGATTATGAAGCAGCCCGTCGGTTGGATACCGCTCATCTGCTCAGTGGAATTGCAGTATCGAGTCGATGACCACTCCGGTGGCGCCCGCGGCGGCGGTGATGCCGAGCGCCACCCAGTCCGCCAGCCTCGGTCGCGCCGGCGCGGCCGCCAGCTGGCCGATGCCGCCGCGGGCGGTGATCGCGTCGCCCATCTCGTCGGCCCGCCGCAGCGTCACGACGATGGCCGCGGTGAGTAGGTCGATCATGTCGCGGGCCTGCTGGCGCCGGCGTGCGCGCCGGCTGCGCGGTTCCTGCGTGGGGCGCAACCGCCGGGCGGCGTAGAGCACCTGGAATTCTTCGATCAACATGGGGAAGGCGCGCAGCGCAAGCGCCAGGGCGACGGCCCATTCGTCACTCGGGATCCGCAGCCACCGCAACGGCCTGCCCAAAGTCGCCAGTGCAGGCCCCATTTCGGCGACGTTGGTGGTCCACGACAGCATGGCGCCCAGCCCGATCAACACGATCGACAGCGCGGTGACCCGCACGAAATGCAGCGTTCCGCCCAGCCCGATGTGCACTCCGGCTATCTCGATCACCGGGCTACCGGCGCCGAGCGCGGCGGTGATGCCACCCACCGCCAGGACAATCCATATCCAGCGCCGCGGCGAGGGCACCGCGCCGCGGGGAATGTGGGCAAGCCGGGCCGCAGTGATCAGCAAGACCAGCATCAGCCCGACGGTGGCCCAGCCGGGGTAGAAGGTCAGCAGTATCGAAACCGCCAGCACCACAAGCAGCTTGGTGCCGGCCCACAGTTCGTGGATCTTCGAGGTCCCGGGTACCGGCACCAGCAGCACCACCGGACGGTGGGTGCGGCGGGTGCGCTCCGGCGCCGCCTTAGTATCCGCCGGCGCGGTCATGGCATCCCTCCCGCCGCGGTCGACGCCGTTTCCAGCGAGCCGTCGCGCAGGAACAGGGCTCGCGGGCAGAGGTCCTCCAGCCCGACGATGTCGTGGGAGATCACCACCACCGTCAGACCTCGTTCCCTGCGCAGGCTTTCCAGCAGCCGCAGCAGGCCGCGCTGGCTGCCGACGTCCAATCCTGCCAGCGGCTCGTCCAGGACCAGCGCCCGCGGCGAGCGGGCCAGCAGTCCGGCCAGCACCACGCGGCGCATCTGGCCGCCGCTGAGTTGGTCGATGCGTCGCTTGCCCATCGCCGGATCGAGCCCCACCGAGATCAACGCCTCGGCGATACGGTCCTTGTCGAGGTGCGAAAAGCCCGCTGCTGATGCGACTTCGGCGTCGACGTGATCGCGCATCAACTGCAGGCGCGCGGACTGGAACGACAGCGCCACCTCACCCACGTGCTCGTGAGTGGGCTCGCCATCGATCAGGCAGGCGCCGCTGGTCGGGTTCGTCAGGCCGGCCATGATCCACGCGAGGGTCGATTTACCCGAGCCGTTGCCGCCGTGGATCAGCACACCGTCGCCCTGCTCCACCACGAAGCTGATATCGCGTAGGGCGACCTTGGACCATGGTGTGCCACTGGCGTATTCATGGCCGACATCGATGAGTTCCAGCACCGGTGTGCTGGAACTGCGATTGACCGCAACGACCGGGGCCGGCGCGGCCGGGGTCTCGGCAGTCACGGTGTTGTCCGGCGAGTCGCTGAGTTTGATGATGCGATCGGCGGAAGCGGCCTCGTTGTCGTAATGGGTGATGTGCACCAACGCCGTCTGGTGCCGTGCGGCGAGACCGGATAGCACACCCAGCAAGGCATCTCGACCCTGCTGGTCGACCATGGTGGTGACCTCGTCGGCGATCAGCAGCGCCGGATCGCGCGCCAGCGCGGCCGCGAGCGCGAGGCGCTGCAGTTCCCCGCCGGACAGACTCCCGGTGTCGCGTTCGGCAAGCCCCTCGAGGCCGACCTCCTGCAGCAATCGGTCGACGTCGATCTCGGCATCCGGCGGCAAACCCCACACCACGTCGTCGGCCACCCGGGTGCCCAGCACCTGACTTTTGGGGTGCTGCAAGACAATCGCGGTGCCGCCCATCTCGCCGAGGCCCACGGTTCCGGGGCGGTCGACGGTGCCAGCCGTCGGTGGCCGACCGGCCAGGATCAGCATCAAGGTGGTCTTCCCCGAACCGTTGGCGCCGGTCACGGCGATGTGTTCACCTGCCCGCACATCGAGACTGACCTCACGCAGCGCGTCTCGCTCGGCGCCGGGGTAGCGGAACCGCACCTTGTCCAGCCGCACCGGCACCGGCCCAACCGGCGTGGTCCGGGTGCGCGCATCGTCGGAGGTGTCCAGCTTGTGCACGTCGGGGATCTTGCGCATCCGCTCCAACAGGCGAGACAGCGCCGACCAGCTGATGAACGAGACGATGACGACCAACAGGACCATGTACGGGAAGATCAGCAACGGCCAGTGCTGGATGCCGTCGGCGACGTATCGCTTCAGCCCGACGCCGACGCCATGCAGGTGCACCCAATTCAGGAACGCCGCGACCCCATTGGCGTTGGCGGTGATGACATCGAAGAACAAGCGCCGCAACCGGGTCAGCACCGCCAGCACCGCGACCCACCCGGCGCCCCACATCACTCCGGCGATCAACGACAACACCGCGACCGTCGGCAAGCCCCGTCCTTTGCGCTTGACGATTCCGCACAATCCGCCGACCCAGGCGCAGTCGATGAGCATGAACAGGCTGCCCAGCCCGGCGATCAGAAAGGCGATCACCCCGCCGGCGACCGTCGCGGCGACCAGCGCGCGGGGGCGATAGCGGTAGGCCAGCAATCCCATGGGCACCGTGCCCAACACGCCCAGACCCTGAGCGAAGGGGATGACCGAGGCGAGGATCTCGATCGCCGCGCAGAGGGCCCCCATGACCGCGGCCTGTGCCAACTCGTTCGGCCGCAGGGACCCTTCCCCAGATCGCCGAAAACGCAGCAAGGTCACTTGGGCGATTCTGCCAGCCTGGCGCAGGAGTGTCCCCTGAAGACGGGTTTGGCGCGCCACGCGTCGTCGTTTTGGCCTCGCTTAGCAAAGCTATGCAACCATGGAGACATGGACAATGTCGTCGATACCGCAAAGCTCGAGGGAGCGCAGGGACTGGGAGCCGATCTGCTCGCCGTGGTCGCGCGGCTCAACCGGCTGGCCACCCAACGCATCCAAATGCCGCTGCCCGCAGCGCAGGCCAGGCTGCTGGCCACCATCGAAGCTCACGGCGAAGCCCGAATCGGTGACCTGGCCTCGGTCGATCATTGCTCGCAACCGACGATGACCACGCAGGTGCGCCGGCTCGAGGAGGCGGGCCTGGTCACCCGGATGGTCGACCCAGGAGATGCGCGTGCGGTCCGGATCCGGATCACGGCCGAGGGCAGGCGCACGCTCAACGCGGTCCGGGCCGACCGCGCCGCCGCGATCGAACCGCAATTGGCGCTGCTCGACTCCGCGGACCGTCAGGTGCTGATGCAAGCGGTCGAGGTGTTGCGCAGGCTGCTCGACAACGCGTCGCTGGCCACCTCCCTGGCGGGCCGGCGTAACACGCTGTGAACGACGCGACGCTGGATGGCGCTCGGTCGGGGGTAGACACTTAAGCGAGCGCG
>NZ_LZKV01000250.1:0-74295 GCF_001672995.1 Mycobacterium sp. 1482292.6
CCCACCCGGACGTCGGCCAGGTGTTCGCCGTTGACCTGGCGCAGCGCCTGGCGCACGGCCGCGCCCCGGCGGGCCCGGACGCGTTCAGCGGGGTGGCTCCGGACGTCGACATCATCGCGATCCGGCAATCCAGCCAGGCCTTCGGCCTCAAGGACGCCTACACCGGTGACGAGGATCCCCAGACCTCGGCGAAGATCGACAACGTGCAGACGATGGCGCGGGCGATCGTGCACGCCGCCAACATGGGGGCTCAGGTCATCAACATCTCCGACGTGACCTGCATGAGCGCGCGCAACATCATCGACCAGCGCTCGCTGGGCGCGGCGGTGCGCTACGCGGCCGTCGACAAGAACGCCGTCATCGTGGCCGCCGCGGGTGACACCAGCAAGAAGGACTGCAAGCAGAACCCGCCGCATGATCCGTTGCAGCCCAACGATCCTCGCAACTGGAACGCGGTCACCACGGTCGTGACGCCGTCCTGGTTCAGCGACTACGTCCTGACGGTCGGCGCCGTGGACAACGACGGCCGCCCGCTCAGCCAGGGCAATCAGGGTCAGGCGTCGACGAGCGTGGCCGGGCCGTGGGTCGGGATCGCCGCACCGGGAACGGACGTCATCGGTCTGTCGCCCCGCGACGACGGCCTGATCAACGCGATCGACGGACCCGACAACACGCTGCTGGTCCCGTCCGGCACCAGCTTCTCGGCGGCGATCGTGTCCGGGGTCGCCGCGCTCGTGCGGGCGAAGTTCCCGCAGCTATCGGCGTATCAGGTCATCAACCGGTTGACGCGCACCGCCCGGGCGCCGGCACGAGGCGTGGACAACCAGGTTGGTCACGGCGTCGTCGACCCGGTGGCGGCTTTGACCTGGGACGTGCCCGACGGTCCGGTGAAACCGCCGCAGCAACTGTCGGCACCGCTCAACATTCCGAAACCCGTGCCGCACCGGGATATGGTGCCAGTGTGGGTGGCCGCCGGCGGCTTGCTGGGCGCGCTACTCATCGGCGGCGGAGTGTTCGGTACGGCGATGCTGATGAAGCGATCGCGGAAACAGCAATAGGGGCGGAGCAGCAACACTCATGAAGGCTCAGCGCAGATTTGGGTTGTCGTTAACGTGGCCGCGGCTGACCGCGGTGTTCTTGGTCGACGTGGTGATCATGGTGGTGGCCAGCCACTGCCCCGAGTCCTGGCAGGGCACGTATCGCATCGCGTTCTGGGTGGGCGTCGGTCTGGCCCTGCTGGTGACGCTGCTGTCGCTGGTCACCTATCACGGGCTGACGGTGACCTCGGGGTTGGCCACGTGGCTGTGGGACTGGTCCGCCGACCCGGGTTCGGCGCTGGCCGCCGGCTGCACCCCGGCCCTCGACCACCAACGCAAATACGGGCGCGACACGGTCGGCGTGCGCCAGCACGACGGCCAGTTGGTCACGGTGATCGCGATCAACGGGGGTGACGAGGAGTCGGCCTCGCGGCTTCGGCACCGCAATTCGCCCCCCACGCTGCTGGTGTCGGCGGTAGCGTCGGGCCTGCGCCAGTTCGACATCCACCTCGACGACATCGACATCGTGTCGGTGAAGGTCCGGCGCGGCGGCCCCGAAGCCAGAGCCGCGGAGTTGTCCAAGCTGGACGACTGGGGGCCCGAAGAGTGGGAGGTGGCCCACGACCAGCCCACCTCCTACATTCGCCGCACCTGGCTGGTGTTGCGGATGAACCCGCAGCGCAACGTCGCCGCTGTGGCCGCCCGCGATTCGCTGGCGTCCACCCTGGTGGCGGCCACCGAGCGGCTCGCCCAGGACCTCGACGGGCTGACCTGTGCGGCCCGGCCGTTGACGGCCGACGAGCTCGCCGAGGTCGACCGGGCGGTGCTGGCCGATCTGGAACCGACCTGGAGCCGTCCCGGGTGGCGACGCCTCAAGCACTTCAACGGTTTCGTCACCAGCCTGTGGTTGTCGCCGTCCGACATCACCACCGAGAAGCTGGACGAGCTGTGGGACGACGAGACCGTCGCGACCGTGCTGACCATCCGGCTCACCTCGCGCGGCGGCCGGCCGCAGGTATCGGCTTGGGTTCGCTACCACACCGAGAAGCGGTTGCGCAGGAACGTCGCGTCGGGGCTCAACCGTCTCACCGGACGCCAGCTGGCCGCGGTGCGCGCCAGCCTGCCCGCCCCCACGGCGCGCCCCCTGCTGGTGGTGCCGAGTCGTCCACTGCGCGCCGACGATGAAGACCTTGCGTTATCCGTCGACCAGCTGCGAGGGAGCTCGGCGGGCGTACCTGTAGCGCAATGACGAGGCCGCAATCCACCGCTGAAGGCGCCCGCAACGCGATGGTCGCCGGCCTGTTGGCCTCCGGCGTCTCGGTCAACGGGCTGCAGCCCAGCCACAACCCGCAGGTCGCGGCGCAGATGTTCGCCACCGCGACCAACCTGGATCCGGGCATGTGTGACGCCTGGCTGGCGCGAATCCTGGTGGGGGAGCAGAGCATTGACGTGCTCTCCGGCGCGTGGTCGGCCATCCGGACGTTCGGTTGGGAGACTCGCCGCCTCGGGGTCACCGAGCTGCAGTTCCGTCCCGAGGTCTCCGACGGGCTGTTCCTGCGGCTGGCGGTGACCAGCGTCGAGACGTTGGCGTGCGCGTACGCCGCGGTCCTGGCCGAAGCGAAACGCTACGAGGAAGCCGCGAAACTCATCGACAGCGTCGAGCCCCGCCAGCCCGTCGACGAGGAACTCGTCAGCTACGTGCGCGGCGTGCTGTACTTCCGCACCGCTCGGTGGCCGGATGTGCTCAACCAGTTCGCCGAGGGCAAGAGTTGGCGGCAGCCCGAGCTGAAGGCCGCGGGTGCCGCGATGGCCACCACGGCGCTGGCTTCGCTGGGTGTGTTTGAGGAGGCCTTGCGCCGCGGTCAGGACGCCATCGAAGGTGACCGGGTGCCCGGCGCGGCCAACATCGCCCTGTACACCCAGGGGATGTGCCTGCGGCACCTCGGCCGCGAGGACGAGGCCGTCGAGTTGCTGCGGCGGGTGTACTCGCGGGACCCGAAGTTCACGCCGGCCCGCGAGGCGCTGGACAACCCCAACTATCGGCTGGTCTTGACCGACCCGGAAACGATCGAGGCCCGCACCGACCCGTGGGACCAGGACAGCGCGCCGACCCGGGCCGAGACCGAGGCCGCTCGTCACGCCGAAGAGGCGGCGAAGTACCTGGCCGAGGGCGACGCCGAGCTCAACGCCATGCTGGGCATGGAACGTGCCAAGCGCGAGATCAAGCTCATCAAGTCGACGACCAAGGTGAACCTGGCGCGCGCCAAGATGGGCCTCCCGGTGCCCGTGACCTCGCGCCACACGCTGTTGCTCGGACCGCCTGGCACCGGAAAGACCTCGGTGGCAAGGGCTTTCAGCAAGCAGCTGTGCGGGTTGACCGTGCTGCGCAAGCCCGTGGTGGTGGAGACCAGCCGCACCAAGCTGCTGGGGCGGTACATGGCCGACGCGGAGAAGAACACCGAGGAGATGCTCGAGGGCGCCCTCGGTGGCGCGGTCTTCTTCGACGAGATGCACACGCTGCACGAGAAGGGTTACCAGCAGGGTGACCCGTATGGCAACGCGATCATCAACACGCTGCTGCTGTACATGGAGAACCACCGCGACGAGCTGGTGGTCTTCGGCGCCGGTTACGCCAAGGCCATGGACAAAATGCTGGAAGTGAATCAGGGTCTGCGACGGCGGTTTTCGACCGTCATCGAGTTCTTCAGTTACACCCCGGACGAGCTGGTCGCGCTGACACGGTTGATGGGCCAGGAGAACGAAGACGTCATCACCGATGAGTCGGCCCAAGCGTTGCTGCCGTCGTACACAAAGTTCTATCTCGACGAAAGTTATTCCGAGGACGGCGATCTCATCCGCGGCATCGATACGCTCGGCAACGCCGGTTTCGTGCGCAACGTGGTGGAGAAGGCCCGGGATCACCGCAGTTTCCGTCTGGACGACGAGGACCTGGATGCGGTGCTGGCCAGCGACGTGACCGAATTCAGCGAACGTCAACTGCTGCGGTTCAAGGAACTGACGCGGGAGGATCTGGCCGAGGGTCTCAGCGCGGCGGTCGCCGAGAAGAAGGCGGACTAACCGGGTCCTGGCCCGTCCGGTGGCCGCCATTGCGCGCGCCCCCAGGTGACGGGCGCGTGAACCGCTGGGGATGCGTTGTCCTTCAGCTTGACTCGACGACCGCCGAGTGCCACCATGGCCAATGCAAGCACCTCGCTAGGTGAGGCGTCTGCACGGACATAGGCCACTGACCTCGAACGTCGAAAGACGCCCAGGGTCAGGACAGCTCTTCCCGGATTAAGGGTTGAGCCCAAGTGGCTTCCGGCTTCAGCTAGCCGGATACGCCGTGTGGTGCCGAAGCTCTGACGAGAGGGGTGCCGCAGCCGGCCGTTTCGCCTGGCTGTTCCTCCCCGTGTGCACCGTGTGGCACCCCCGCGTGCCCTGGCTTGGAGGAGGTGAGAGCGACGTGAGTCCCGACGACAGTCCGTATTCCAGATCGATGACCATTTCGCTTCGATCCGACCTCGGCATCGATATTTCCTGAATTGGCTTGTAATTAGCCACCTTTCGTAACGCGCGCGCTCACTGACGTGTGGCGCTGATGCGCGCCCCGGCGCGGCCAGGGATCCTGGCTCGCCTCCTTTCTTGGTGGGGAGATTTGTGATGAACTTTGTTACCGCACAGCCGGATTCGCTGGCCGTGGCCGCCAGCCGGCTGCAAGAGATCGGTTCGGCGCTGACCGCGCAGAGCTCGGCCACCGCGGCCCCGATGACCGGGGTGGTGCCTGCCGCAGCGGATGTGGTGTCGATGCTGACGGCGGCGCAATTCGCCGGACACGGCCAGCTGTTCCAGGCGTTGAGCGCCCAGGCAGCGGCGCTGCACGAGAACTTCGTGATCACCTTGCAGGCCAGCGCCGGCTCGTATGCGGCCACCGAGGCCATCAACGCAGCCGCGGCCCGCTGAAATCGTCGGGAATGCATCATGTTGGATTTTGCGGCGCTGCCGCCGGAAATCAACTCGGCCAGAATGTATTCCGGGCCCGGATCGGGCCCAATGCTGGCCGCCGCCGCGGCATGGAGCACGATGGCCGCGGAGATGCGCTCCGCCGCAGCCGCTTACGGGTCTGTGGTGACCGAACTGACCGGTTCGGGTTGGCTGGGGCCGTCCTCGATGTCGATGTTGGCCGCGGCCGCGCCCTATCTGGCCTGGCTGGACGGCACCGCCACGCACGCCGAGGAGGCCAGCGGCCAGGCGTTCGCGGCAGCGTCCGCCTTCGAGTCGGCCTTTGCCATGACGGTGCCACCGCCGGTGATCGCGGCCAACCGCGCTCAGTTGGCCGCGCTGGTGGCAACCAATGTGTTCGGCCAGAACACGCCCGCGATCGCGGCCACCGAGGCACAGTATGCCGAAATGTGGGCGCAGGACGCGGCCGCGATGAACGGCTACGCCAGCGCTTCGAGCACCGCGTCCCAACTGGCTCCGTTGGCTGCGCCGCCGTCCACGGCGAATACCGACGGGGTGGCGGCGCAGGCGAACACCGTGGCCCAGGCGGCCCAGACGCCGGCGGGTTCGGTGCAGTCGGCAGTGTCGTCGGGCGGGGGCGGTATCTCGTCGCCCGGTTCGGTGTCGTCGTATCTGGCCGGCCTGCTGAGCGGATCGGATAATTCCGCTTTCGGTACGTTCACGAACGGCAACTTCTTCAGCACGGCCGTGGTCAATGGCGCGCTGGCCGGCGGTCCCTTCAACCCGCAGTTCATCATTTCCTCGGTCCAGGGCGTCCTGGCGGCCCAGCATGCGACGACGCTGGGGGGCCTCGCGGATTTCGCCGCCGACGCCGAAGGCATGACGAGTGCCGACCTGGCGTCGAGCACGGTGGGGTCGGCCGGCCTGGGCGGCGCGTCTGGCGGGGTGGGCAATGCGCATCTGGTGGGGTCGCTGTCCGTGCCGCAGAGCTGGACGTCGACGGCCAATATCAACCCTGGTCAAACGGCCGTCCAGGCCACCGGCGTCACCGGTCTCACCGACGCGACGGCAGCCCCGGCCGCGGGCGGGCCCGGAGGTGTCGCGGGGCCGGTGGGTAGCACCGGTCGGCGACTGCGCCGCGCCATCCCCAAGTACGGGTTCCGGCCCGTCGTCATGCCACGTCCGCCGGCCGCCGGCTGAGAACTCTGGAGAAGATGTCATGTCGCTATATGCGGGATTGCCACCCGAAATCAACTCGGCCAGAATGTATTCCGGCCCCGGCTCGGAATCGATGCTGACCGCCGCCGCCGCGTGGAACGCCATTTCCGCTGAAATGCGTTCCGCTGCAACCAGTTATGAATCGGTGATCGCGGCGCTCACCAGCGAATCCTGGTTCGGACCGTCCTCGGCGAAAATGTCGGCGTCGGTGGCACCGTTCGTCGAGTGGCTCAACAACACCGCCGTCCAGGCGGAGCGGGCCGGTACCCAAGCCACCGCCGCCGCGGCCGCATACGAGGCCGCGTTCGCCGCAACCGTGCCCCCGGCCCTCGTCGCGGCCAACCGCACGCAGCTGACCAACTTGGTGGCGAGCAACCTGTTCGGCCAGAACACTGGATTGATCGCGGCCAACGAGGCCCAATATGGCGAGATGTGGGCGCAAGACGCCGCCGCGATGACCACCTACAGCACCGCCTCGCGCGCGGCAACTCAAATGACCCCGTTCCAACAGCCGCGGTCCGGCACCACCGGCGGCGGCATCGCGCAGCAAGCCGCCACGGTCGCTCAAGCCAACGCCGCGACCGGCGCCAGCGACCCGTCGGGGGGACTACTTGCATGGCTGGGACTCGCGCCCAACACCAACGGCTCCGGCCAGCCCGGGCTGGCCGGACTCATGAACTTTTTGGATGGATCCGACGGCAACGTATTTGGGAGCTTCCTCAACAACGCCTCGGTCGCAAACTTGTCCAACGCGTTTACCACCAGCGGGTTGTTGAACCCGACGTCGTTCGTCGATTCGGCGGTCAACATGAATTCCATCTCGTCCTTGAATGCGGTAGACGCAAGCACGTCGGGACTGGGGGTGCTGGCCGCCGGCCTTGGGGGCACCGCCAACCTGGCGTCGGTGACCGCGCCCGGCGTGGCAGCGGTAGCCGGCGTCGGACAGGCGAGTCTGGTCGGGGCCCTGTCGGTTCCGCCGGCCTGGGGTGCGGCTGGAGCGGCAATCACGCCAGTGGCGGCGACGACCCAGGTCGGCCTAGGCGCTTACCACGGGTTCGGCTCTGCCACCCCGATGGTGACGGAACAGGCCGGGGCAGTCGGCATGCCGGGTGTGCCGCTGGCGGGCCTCCCCGGTGGGCACGAGGACGAGTTCTCCGAGCCGATGTACGGGTTTCGCCCCCGCATCATGGGTCGCCCACCGGCCGCCGGATAAAGAGAGGGAATTCCGACATGAGGTACCTACCGATTCTGACCGCCGTCATTGCCGTGGTCGGCACGGCAATACCAGCGCACGCCGACTCCGACGACGACGCATTCCTTGCCGCGCTCAACAAGGCGGGTATCACCTACTCGAACCCCGACCGCGCGATAAAGGCGGGGCAAAAGGTATGCGACTTGGCCAACTCAGGGACCACGGAGCTCGACATCATCAGGGACGTCCATGAGCTCAACCCGGCGTTTACCGCAGCAAAATCCGCCCTTTTCGTCCAGGCCGCCGCCAGCGCCTACTGTCCCGACCGTCTCTCCACCAGCGATGGCGGAACGAACCCGCACAGCAGTGGCTAACGCCCACACCGGAGGCTGACGAACGCCGGGTGGCGCGTCGCTGACGGCGTCGCCCTGCCCAATCGGCGCCGGGGACGGGCCGGCTTCGTGATGCCCCGGCCGTCGATCCCTTATCCGGCGTGCGATCCACAATGGCGGGCTGTTCGGCAATGTCTCATCGTCCGTTGTCGCTGCTTCCAGTGAGACCGGAAGTCGGCAGTGATCTGCAGAAACGGCCTTCCAGGAAACTGCCAGTAGCTAATCAGTGCTACAGCAGAGTGACCGCGTCTACTCGTATGAGGGAACCTGAGGAGAACGGTTGTGACGATCAATTATCAGTTCGGCGCTATAGCTGCCCGAGGTGCTTTGATCCGCGCCCGGGCCGCGCTCTCGGACGCCGAATATCGGGCCGTCGTTCGTGATGTGCCGGTTACTACCGGTGTCCCGTGGAGCGCCGCTGCTCGGCTCGCCAGTCGGAAGGTCACCACGGGCGTCGGTCCTTAAGTTCCAGTTACCTTCCGCGGCAATGCCGGGATGTCCGGGGCGCTATTCCGACGGTCCGCACAATATCGCGCTTAATGATTTCTTGAACCTATATAGGAGGTTGTGAAGATTCGCGATCGGAGACCACAGCGGTAGCTTCTGAGCGTAGTTTATAACGTCGGCAATGGTGCCGACTATGCATTCAGAATACGCGAGTTAGACATTCACGGATTGAGTTGTATCAAGCCGTCGGTCGATGCTGCCCACATTTGGCTTTACCACGTGATTTACACCACTAACTCAACGTTGCTATGCAGCGTTCTCACACTGGTCAAGCCGTTGCAAACACATTTGTTTAACGAACGTTTACCTGATGGGAACGCCCACCGAATAAGCGTTGGTCAGCATCGTCAGTGCAATAGCAGCGTGGCTTGACCAGTTGTTCATATGCCATTCGGGCATCCATTTACAGCTAGGAGCGGTATGGCTTTGTTGCCTGCAGCACATGAGGTTTGTACATGTGTCTTATAACAATTCCGTCGCACTCCTCGCGAGGTGTCGCCATTGTGTCGATGTCGCGGCCATGGAGCGCTGCGTGCGCCAGCCGCCAGATGAGGGATCGGAGGCCCTAGATGTTGGATTTCGGGGCTTATCCGCCGGAATACAACTCGGGGCGGATGTACGTCGGTGCGGGCTCGGGGCCGCTGCTGGCCGCTGCCGCGGCATGGGATGAATTGGCCGCCGAGCTGCAAAGCACCGGGGCGTCGTACAGCTCGACCATCGAGACGCTTGCAACGGGACCGTGGACGGGACCATCCTCGATCGCCATGGCGGCCGCCGCCGCACCCTACGTGGCCTGGATCCATGCCACCGGCGCGCAAGCCGAACAGGCAGGCGCCCAGGCCAAACTCGCGGCCGGCGCCTACGAGGCCGCCTTCGCCGCGACGGTTCCGCCGCCGGTGATCGCCGCCAACCGCGCCCTGCTCGCGACGTTGATCGCGACCAACATCCTCGGCCAGAACACGCCGGCGATCGCCGCCACCGAAGCCCACTACATGGAGATGTGGGCGCAGGACGCCGCCGCGATGTACACGTACGCGGCCACCTCAGCTAGTGCCGCTCAGCTGACCCCGTTCGTCGAGCCCCCGCGGACCACCAACGATTCGGCGGGCCCCACGCAGGCGGCCGCGGTCGCCCAGAGCACCGGGCAGTCAAGCTCGAACACCGCCAGTCACCTCGCGCAACTGAGCAGCACGATGCAGCCCGCGGCCCAGGCCGCGAGCAACGCCAGCAGCACGACAACGGCGGCGTCCGGTTCGTCACTCACCCTGCCGAGTGCGATAACGAATTGGAACGAGTTCTGGTCGGTCGCCACCGGGCCGTTCTCCCCGCAGTCCTGGACCAGCATCCCGGGCGGTCCATTCCTGTCATTCGGCCAGGCCTACGCCTGGGGGCAGAACGGGCAAGGCGCCGCCGCCTATCTAGCGGGGCCCAAGGCCATTTCCGGGGCGTTGGCGCCGCTGACCAGTGGCGCCAACGCCGTCAAACCCGTGCTCAGCTCCGCGGTCGGGGCGGGGCAGGTATCCGGGTCGATGGGCAAAGCCGCTCTGGTGGGCAGCATGTCGGTGCCGCAGGGCTGGACCGAGGCCGCCCCCGCGATCCGAACCATCGCCCAGGTGCTGCCCACCAACATGGCCGCGGCGCCGGCCGCACTGGCCGGTGAAGAGGGCGTGTTCAGCCAGATGGCCCTGTCCAGCCTGGCCGGACGCGCCGTCGCAGCCGCCGCAACCCGGCCCGCCGGCGGTGCCGCCTCGGCAGCGGGTTCGCTGGGCGGCGTTGCCGCCGAGGCCGATCCGGCCGCGGCCACCATCATCGTGATCCCGTGCATCGAGGAGTGATCGCGATGACGCAATCGCACGGCAGCCAATCACCGACCGTCCGGACGCGAAGGTAGGGGTACGAAGATGTTTTACGGAGCCTTTCCACCCGAGTTCAATTCGGGCCGGATGTACAGCGGTCCGGGCGCGGGGTCTTTGGTGGCCGCGGCGACGGCCTGGCAGAACCTGGCCACCGAATTGCAGTCCACCGCAACGTCTTACTCGTCGGTGCTCTCCAGCCTGACGGCCGGGCCCTGGGTGGGACCGTCATCGCTGGCGATGGCGAGCGCGGCCGCCCCGTACGTCGCCTGGATGCAGCAGACCGCCGCGCAGGCCGCCCAATCCGCGATCCAGGCCACCGAGGCCGCGGCCGCCTACGAGACGGCCTTCGCCGCACACGTGCCGCCGGCGGTGATCGCCGAAAACAGGGCCCTGCTCGCACAGCTGGTGGCCACCAACCTGTTCGGGCAGAACACGTCGGCGATCGCCGCGAATGAGGCCCAGTACAGCGAGTTCTGGGCTCAAGACGCCACCGCCATGGACACCTACTTCGCCTCGTCGGCGACGGCGTCCAACAACCTGACGGAGTTCAGCCCGGCGCCCAAGACCACCAACGAGGCGGCCGAGCCGATGCAAGCGGCCGCGGTGAGTTCGGCGGCCAGCACCCCCGCCGCCAACGTCGCGAACACCGCGGCAAGCGCCGCCACGACCACTCTGCCCTACAGCGGATTGTTCTCGGGCCCGGCGAACCTCGCCTATCTCTACAACCAGTTCGTCACAAATCTTTTGAACGGCCTGCCGGGCGGGTCGAGCTTCTATACGGGCTTGTACAACGCCGTGAAGGTGCCGCTGGGTTTGACCACCCAGTTCAACGACATCGGGTTGCTGGTCAACTTTCCGTTGTCGCAATGGCTCAAGTTCGCCCCACCCATCGGGTATGGGGCGCTGCCGAAAGACGCCCTGGGCGCCGGGCTGGGGGCGTTGGGCTTCGGCCGCGGCACCCTGTACAGCTCGATCACCCCGATCGCCGGCATGGGCAACGCCGGCACCCTGGTCGGAAAGCTGTCCATCCCGCCGAGCTGGGCCACGTCCACCCCGGCCATCAGAACGGTTGCGGCCGCGCTGTCGGCGGCCGGAACCGAAGCCGTGCCCGCGGCCGCGCTGGGCCAGGGGAGCCTGTTCAGTTCGATGGGGCTGGCCGGGATGCTCGGTAGCGCCGTCGGCTCCGGTGGACCCACGGTGGCGCGTGCCGGTGTGCGCAACCGGATGACTCCCATCAAGGACCTCAAAGACAAGCAATCACCGGAACAGCTGAAACGCCTTGTCGCACAGATCTCGGAGCAGCCTGAAACCGTCCAGCACCACAACGTCGATCAAGAGAACCTCGACGCGCTGCTCGAGCAGCTGGCCAAGAAGCCGGGCATCCACGCGGTGCATCTGAAGAAGGGCGACAAGTCAAAGGTCATACCCGCCGATGCCCAATTGGGTTGAGCGGCACGGACAATCCGCCACGACGGAAAGGTGATAGCGATGAAACGACTACTGGCGCTGCTTGGCGTCGTTGTGATGATCGGGTTGGCCGCACCGGCGTACGCGGATCCTCCGCCGGTGCCCGACGGGGACGACGGCGGCTTCGTCGCCGCGCTGCAGCAGGCCGGCTTCAGCTTCAGCAGCCCGGGGTCGGCCGTCGCCGCCGGCAGGGCGGTGTGTTCGTGCTTGAACAACGGCGAATCGGGCCTCGAGCTGGTCCACGACGTGAAAACCCACAATCCCGGGATGGACATGGAGATGGCGTCGAATTTCGCCGTGCTTTCCGCGAAGTACTACTGCCCCCACCAGCTTTCCAAGGCCTGACGCCCGCCCGCGGCGCTGACCTGTGAAACACACTGCAGCTCAACATGTCTGCGAAGCGCCGCGCGCCGCTGCGGTCATCTCCTGAACATGGGACAATCACCGGTCATGAGACTGCTGCTCGCGCTCGGCGTCGGCGTTTCGGCCGCGATCGCGCTGGCCCCGCTCACCCATGGCGACCCGGCGGCACCCGGCGTCGACGAGGCCGGTTTCCTCGCCTCGCTGCGCAGCGCGGGCATCACCTACTCGACCCCTGACGGGGCGATCAAGTTCGCCAAAGCGGTGTGCGTGTCGATGGGCAACGGCGAATTCGGCCCGCAAATGCTGGACGAGCTCAAGAGTGAAAACCCCGGGCTCACCAATGATCACGCCACGTCCTTCCTGGCGATCGCGGCGAAATACTATTGCCCGCAGCAACTCTACGCAAAACGCTGACCTAGCGACGGCGGGTTCGACCGCGGCGGAGCACCTCTCCAATCACATGAAACATAGATATGTTCCGCCTGTGAATCCCATGAATTCCATTTGAGCCGGAGCTTGTTTGCCGGCTGGTGGCGTATGCGCTCCTACCCTGGCGCCAGAGGAGGACGGGAGGCAACGGGTGGACTTTGGGGCGCTGCCACCAGAGGTCAATTCGGGACGGATGTACGTGGGCGCCGGATCGGGGCCCTTGCTGGCCGCCGCCGCGGCATGGGATGCGCTGGGAGCCGAGCTGTATTCCTATGCGGCGGCATACAGTTCGACGATTTCGGGCATGACCATCGGGTCCTGGTTTGGACCGGCGGCGACGTCGATGAGTGCCGCCGTCGCCCCGTATGTGGCATGGGCAAACCAGTCCGCTGCCCAGGCGGAACAGGCCGCGATGCAGGCAAGGCTCGCTGCCATGGCCTACGAGACCGCGTTCGCGGCGACCGTGCCCCCACCGGCGATCGCCGCCAACCGCAGCCTGTTGATGACGCTGATCGCCACGAACATCCTCGGCCAGAACACCGCGGCCATCGCGGCCGCCGAAGCGGAGTACGCCGAGATGTGGGCCCAGGACGCCGCCGCGATGTATGCCTACGCCGCCGCGTCGGCTGCGGCCACCCAGTTGCCGCCCTTCGCTGAGCCGCCGCGGACGACTGATTCGTCCGCGGTGGCGAGGCAATCCGCAGCGCTGGCGCAGAACGCCGCGTCGGACGTCGCATCCCAGCTGCCGGCGCTGATCGACGCGCTGCCCACGATGCTGCAAGGCCTGGCGTCGACCCCTTCGGCGGCGGCGGCGACGCCGGCGGCATCGATCATCGAAGCCATTTACCCCATCACCGCCGCCCTCAGGCCATTTTTCGCCGCCATCACCGGCGCCTACAGCCCCATCGGGGCGATCATCTTGCCCGGCGGCTGGTGGCTGCTGTCCCTGCAGGCCTTAGGGCTGGCCCAGAACGCGCCGGGTGTCGCCGAACTGCTCGGCGGCGGGAAGGCCATCGCCGGCGGGTTGTCGCCGCTGGCTCCGTTGCGGGGCGGCTACGTCTCCGCGGTGACACCAGAGATCGGGGGCGTAGCGGGGTCCATGGGCCGCGCGACCCTGGTCGGATCGCTGTCGGTCCCGCAAGGCTGGGCCGCAGCCGCGCCCGTGATGAAGACAGTCGCCTCGGTACTGCCGAGCGCGAGTACGGGGCCAATCCCGACGATCCCCACGACGCCGCAAGGGGTGATGTTCGGCGAGATGGCCGCGGCGAGCCTGGCCGGACGCGCTTTGGCGGGCGCCGGTGTGCGCACCGTCAGCAATGGCACCACCGGCCTCGCGGCGGCGGCTGATGGCGTTGCCACCACGGCCACAATCATTGTGGTACCGGCGGATTGAGCGGACCTTCGACATGACACCTCGGACGGCACCGAACCATCGCACCATGGAGAACGCGCCATGCCCGCTGTGACCAGGGCGCCGCGATGAATTTCGCTCTCCAGCCACCCGAGATCACCTCTGGCCAGATGTACCTGGGTCCGGGGGCGGGACCGATGCTGACGGCCGCCGCCGCGTGGGACGCGTTAGCGGCCGAATTGCAGTCGGCCGCATCGTCTTACAGTTCGGTCATCGAGGGGCTGACGAACGAGGCGTGGGCCGGCCCGTCGGCGGTCGCCATGGCCGCCGCCGCCGCGCCGTACGCGGCCTGGATGTCGACGATTGCGGCGCAGGCGAAGACGGCGGCCATCCATGCGACGGCGGCCGCGGCGGCCTACGAGAGCGCCTTCGCGGCGGTGGTGCCACCGACCGCGATCGCGACCAATCGCGCACGATTGGCAATGCTGTTGGCCACCAACGTTTTCGGGCAGAACACCACCGCGATCGCCGCAACCGAGACCGAATACGGCGAAATGTGGGCGCAGGACGCCACCGCGATGTTCGGCTACGCCAGCGCGTCTGCCGCCGCCACCCGGCTGACCCCGTTCACCGAGCCACCCCAGACCACCAACGCGACGGGAATCGCCGCCCAGTCGGCCGCGGTGGGCCAGGCCAGCGCTTTAGCAAGCGGTACCGGTGCGGCCGCGGACGCCGCGTCCCCACCGTCGGGCATCATCAGCCAGCTACTCGAGGCCCTCGGCAGCGCTTCCCGCGGCTACATGGAGTTCTGGGACCAGGTGCTCAACACCCTCACGGGTTCCCCGCTGGCCGGCACGACGTGGCAGAACACCTTCGGCATCCTCGCCGACATCGGCCGGTTCAGCACGGTCGCCAACGACAGCATGAGCCCGATCAACCTCGCCATGACCGAGTTCAAGATGTTCTACAAAGTCCCGGTCGAGGGCATCGAAATCCCGAAGTCCGCCTTGGGTGCAGGGCTCGGTCTGCGGTCGGCCGGCGCGGGCCTGACCGGCGCGGTATCAGCCGGCGTGGGCGAGGCGAACGTTGTGGGCAAATTGTCGGTGCCGCCGACCTGGGCCTCGGCGACCCCGGCGATCAGGCTGGCCAGCAGCCTTCCGGCCGCCGGCCTGGCCGCGGCCCCCACCGCCGCGATCCCAGGCAGCCTGCTCGGTCAGATGGCACTGGGCAGCCTGACCGGGGGCGCCCTCGGCGCTGTCGCGCCGCAAGTAGTGGGCGGCAGAGGCGTCCGGGCCGGCGGTGCCACGAAGAGCACCGCCCCCGTCAAACTCGACGACGTCATCGCGAAGCTGCAAAAGCAACCGGAAGCCGTGCAGCACTGGAATGTCGACAAGGCCGGCCTGGACGCTCTGCTCGACCAACTGTCGACAAAGCCCGGCATCCATGCGGTGCACGTGTCCAGTGGTGACAAGCCCACGGTGACCCCGCCCGACGCCCCGGTCAGGAGGGCGCGAACGGTATGAGACTCCTACTGGCGCTGCTCGGCGCCATCGGCACGATCAGCTTCGCGGCGCTCGCGCATGCCGAGCCCGAGGGGGACGATGGGGCGTTTCTGGCAAACCTCGACAGTTCGGGCATCACCTACAGCAGCCCCGGCCAGGTCATCGCGTCCGCCAAAGCCGTGTGCGGCTTGCTGGGCAGGGGTGAAACGGGTTTGCAGGTCGTCAGCGACATCAAGGACCAAAACCCCGGCATGACGATGGACGCCGCGGCCAAATTCGCGGCGCTCGCGTCGAGCGCCTACTGTCCGCACCACCTGACGCCCAAAACCGGTTAGCCCGGGCTCGCCGTTCGCGGGGGATACTCCCGACGTCGGCGATTCGGTCGGCTCCACTTGCCGTTAACCCGGATCTGGTTAGCTCCCTTCGCCGTCTTGCAACCGGGAAGGAGCGTGTCGTTGGAGACGTTGAGCGCCCTCGATTTCGCGCTCCGGCTCGGCGTCGGCGTCGGCTGCGGCGCCCTCATCGGCCTGGAACGGCAATGGCGGGCGCGTCGGGCCGGGCTGCGCACCAACGCGCTGGTCGCCGGAGGCGCCACCCTGTTCGTCCTGTACGCGGCCGCCACCTCCGACAGCAGCCCGACGCGCGTCGCGTCCTATGTGGTGTCCGGTATCGGATTCCTCGGCGGTGGGGTGATCCTGCGGGAGGGCGTCAACGTCCGTGGCCTGAACACGGCCGCCACATTGTGGTGCTCGGCGGCGATCGGCGTGCTGGCGGCTTCCGGGCACCTGGTGTTCGCGCTGATCGGCACCGCCACCGTCGTCGGCATTCATGTCCTGGGACGCCCGCTCGGCCGGCTGATCGATCGCGACAACAGCGCCGAGGAAGACGAAAGCCTGCTGCCGTATCTGGTCCAGGTGATCTGCCGTCCCAAGCACGAGAAGTACGCCCGCGCCCAGATCGTCCAGCACGCCGGCAGCAACGACATCACGCTTCGCGGGATCCACACCGGCAACCCGGACGGCGATGAGGTCGCGCTGACCGCCCACCTGCTGATGAACGGCGATGCCCCGGCGCGGCTGGAGCGGCTGGTGGCCGAACTGTCGCTGCTGCCCGGCGTCCGCGCGGTGCAGTGGTATGCCGGGGACGAAGCGCAGTCCGACGATCGTCGCTGATCGACGTGCCACCGCGGTGCGGCGCCCGACCGACCGTGGCGAGGTGAATACCGCGGCGCTCGTCGTAGTCTTACCTGTGTGAGCGCCCTCTCAGGCTTCCTATCCGCGCTGCCTCCGCAGATGCGGGATCCGGTGCTCTTCGCCGTCCCGTTCTTCCTGCTGCTGTTGACCCTCGAATGGACCGCCGCCCGAAAGCTGGAACATCTGACGGCCGAGGCGGCCGAGGGGGCCGACGCCGTCGTTGCCGCGCGGCCGGCCTCGGGAGCCCACCTGACCCGCGACTCGATGGCGAGCATCTCGATGGGGCTGGTGTCGGTGGCCACCACCGCCGGCTGGAAGACGCTGGCGCTGTTCGGCTACGCGGCGATCTACGCCTACGTGGCGCCCTGGCAGCTGCCCGCGACCCGTTGGTACACCTGGGTGATCGCGATCCTCGGTGTGGACCTGCTCTACTACGCCTATCACCGGATCGCGCACCGCGTGCGGTTGATCTGGGCGACGCACCAGGCCCATCACTCCAGCGAGTACTACAACTTCGCCACCGCGCTGCGCCAGAAGTGGAACAACAGCGGCGAAATCCTGATGTGGATCCCGTTGCCGCTGTTGGGGATTCCACCGTGGATGGTGTTCTTCAGTTTTTCGCTGAACTTGATCTACCAGTTCTGGATCCACACCGAGCGCATCGACAAGCTGCCGCGACCGTTCGAGTTCGTCTTCAACACGCCGTCGCACCACCGGGTGCACCACGGAATGGACAAGGTGTATCTCGACAAGAACTACGGCGGCATCTTCATCGTCTGGGACCGGCTCTTCGGCACCTTCCAGCCCGAGCTGTTCCGGCCGCATTACGGGCTCACCAAGCGGGTGGACACGTTCAACATCTGGACGTTGCAGACCCGCGAATACGTCGCGATTGCCCGCGACTGGCGCTCGGCGACGCGCCTGCGTGACCGGTTGGGGTACGTGTTCGGCCCGCCGGGCTGGCTGCCGCGGGCGGCCCGTCCGGCCGACGCCACCACCCCGCTCGTGACCTCGCTGTAACATTTGCGCGGGCCGGCGCGAAAAGCCGAGCGTGGAGGAGGGTTACGCCGTGACCCCCGCCTCCCGTCAGTATCGGCCCGATGGATCGGAGTTCATGGTGCATCGACTGGCAACGCGCGCATTCGCCGCGTCGACTACTGTCGCAGCGCTCGCCTCCTTGCTGCCGGCCGCGCAGGCCAAAGCCGACGTCATGGTGTACCCGGGCATGGAGATACGCCAGGACAACCGGGTGTGCACGCTCGGCTACGTCGACCCCGCTCTCAAGATCGCATTCACCGCGGGCCACTGCCGTAGCGGGGCCGGAGTGGTGACGGACCGGGGCGGCGCCGTCATCGGCCGGATGGCGGCCTTCCGGGACAACACGCCCAGCGGGACGACGGTGTCCACCAGCCAGACGATCAGCGACTACGAAGCGATCGTGCTGGACAACAGCGTGACGGCGAACAACATCCTGCCGGGCGGTCGGCCGCTCGTCTCCGACCCCGGGCTGGCGCTCGCGCCCGGACAGCCCGTCTGCCATTTCGGCGTGATCACCGGGGAAACCTGCGGGACGGTGGAAAGCGTGAACAACGGCTGGTTCACCATGTCGCACGGCGTGCAAAGCCACAACGGCGATTCGGGCGGACCGGTGTACCTGGCGCCCAACGGCGGCCCGGGACAGATCGTCGGGATCTTCAACAGCGTGTGGGGTGACTTGCCCGCCGCGGTGTCGTGGGGGGCCACGTCGCAGGAGGTCCGCGAGGATCTCGGCGTGCGCGACAACGCGCACTAGGTCATTGCGTGCGCGACAACGCGCACTAGGCCAAGCCGGCTGCGCCGATCGGGGTCAGCGCGAACACCGGAATCGAGGGAGCGGCGGCGCGGAACTGCTCGTCGGTGCTGTCCGGGGTTAATCCGGCGACGTACCCCTTGACCTGCCAATACCACCGGGCCAGATAGCGCCTCAGCAGCTCGGGCTTGGCCGCGTCATCGACCTCGCTGACCCGGAGGCTGCGCCGGTGCCAGCGGGGGCCCACCTCGACGACGGCGGCCGCCCGGACATTGCGGGCCCACTGGGTGTTGCCGCGCGGGGAGACCAGGTAGTCGACGCCGTCGACGGTCAGCAGGTTGATCACGACGGCGCGCGGCTTTCCGGTTTTGCGACCGCGCACCCGCAAGGCCCGGGTGCCGGCGATGCTGATCCCCGCTTCGGCCAGCCAGCGGATGACCCGGTTGGCGGCGCGCGCGGCCCGGTTCGGTTCTTCGTATCGCGTGGACATGTCGTGGCCTCTCAGCAATCCCGATCAAAACGAGAGCGATGCTCTCGGTTTCGACGATGCTGCCACGACCCGCCGCGGAAAGCAAGAGCGGTGTTCTCGGTCGTGACAGACTGGCGGCGTGGGCAAACGCCAGGAATCGCGCGAGCAGATCGAGGCGCGCATCATCGAACTCGGTCGCCGCCAGTTGGTCGACCGCGGCGCCGCCGGACTGTCGGTGCGTGCGATAGCCCGCGACCTGGGCATGGTGTCCTCGGCGGTGTACCGCTACGTGTCCAGCCGCGACGAACTGCTGACCCTGCTGCTCGTCGACGCCTATTCCGACCTGGCCGATGCCGTGGATCGCGCCCGTCAGTCGGTCGGCGACCTGTGGAGCGACGATGTCGTCGCCATCGCGCGAGCCACCCGGGAGTGGGCCGTCGCGCACCCGGCCTGCTGGGCCCTGCTGTACGGCAGTCCCGTGCCCGGATATCACGCGCCGCCCGAGCGCACGGTTGCGGTGGGTACCCGGGTGGTGGCGGCGCTGTTCGACGCGGTCGCGGCGGGAATCGCCACAGGTGACATCCGGCTGACCAATGATGTTGCCCCGCAACCGATGTCGTCGGACTTCGAACGGATCCGTCAGGAATTCGGGTTCCCCGGTGACGACCAGGTGCTGGCCAAGTGCTTTTTGCTGTGGGCGGGTGTGCTCGGCGCCATCAGCCTCGAGGTGTTCGGGCAATACGGCGCCGACACCCTGACCGACCCGCAGGGCGTCTTCGAGGCCCAGCTGCGGCTGCTGGTGGACGTACTGAGCCGGCACTGACGGGCGCGGCGGCCGCCGGCAAACCATAATTAGAACGTGTTCACCCGGTGAGCAGGCGGCCGGAGCAGCCGCCCACGGCAAAGTCATTCGGGCCCTTTCTGGCGGCCCGGCGGCTGGACTATTGTGCGAGACGATGACGCTTCCCCTCGAATCACCGACGCAGATTGCCTGGGTCACCGGCGACCTGGATGCCACCGAAACGGCCCTCACCGGCCTGTTAGGGGTGCGCAAGTGGGTGCGCATACCCGAGGTGCACTTTGCTCCGGAAGCGTGCAGCTACCGCGGCGAGGCCGCCGACTTCTTTGCCAGCATCTCGCTGAGCTACCTCGGCGACATGCAGTTGGAACTGATCCAGCCGGTCCGCGGCCAGAACATCTATAGTGACTTCCTGTCCGAGTGCGGGCCGGGTTTGCACCACGTCTGCATGGAGGTCGAAAGCCCCGAGCAACTGGAAGTGGCGGTGAGCGAGGCCGGCGAGCGGGGCGCCGCGGTTGTGCAGCGAGGCGTGATGCCCGGCGGCATCCACTTCGTCTACCTGTCCGCGCCGCAGGCGGGTGTGCCGTATGTGGAGGTTGCGTACGTTTCGCCCGAAATGCGGGCCTTTTACGACTACATCAAACAGGAGCAGCGGTGAGCCGCGCCGGCGACGGTGCGCGACGCAGCGATGAGGAGGAGTGGCGCCCATGAGCACGGAGATACCGGCGACAGTCAGCGCGAACGACGTGACCGCGTGGTCGGATGACGTCGACGTCCTGGTGATCGGGTTCGGCATTGCCGGCGGTTGCGCCGCGGTCAGTGCGGCCGCCGCCGGCGCGCGGGTGCTGGTGCTCGAACGCGCGGCCGCGGCGGGCGGCACCACTTCGCTCGCCGGGGGCCACTTTTACCTCGGTGGCGGGACCGCGGTGCAGCAGGCGACCGGTCAAGACGATTCCGTCGAAGAGATGTACAAGTATCTGGTCGAGGTGTCGCGGGAACCCGAACTCGACAAGATCCGCGCCTACTGCGAGGGCAGCGTCGAGCATTTCAACTGGCTGGAAGACCTGGGTTTTCAGTTCGAGCGCAGCTATTACCCGGGCAAGGTCGTCGTGCCGCCGGGCACCGAGGGGCTGAGCTACACCGGCAACGAGAAGGTCTGGCCCTTCTGCGAGCGGGCCAAACCGGCACCGCGCGGGCACTCGGTGCCGGTGCCCGGCGAATTGGGCGGCGCGAGCATGGTTGTCGACCTGCTGCTCAAGCGGGCCGACGCCCTGGGCGTGCAGATCCGCTACGAGACGTCGGTGACCAGGTTGGTCACCGACGGCGACGGCGCGGTCGTCGGCGTGGCCTGGAAACACTTCACCGAAACCGGCGCCATCAAAGCCAAGTCCGTGATCATCGCGGCCGGCGGATTCGCGATGAACCCGGAGATGGTCGCCGAGCACACGCCCGCATTGGGTCAGGAGCGACGCACCAAACACCACGGCGTCGTGGCGCCCTACATCCTGGGCAATCCCAACGACGACGGACTCGGCATCCGGATGGGCGTCTCGGCCGGCGGCGCCACCAAGAACATGGACGAGTTGTTCATCACCGCGGCGGCCTACCCGCCCGAGGTGTTGCTGACCGGCGTGATCGTCAACAAAGACGGCCAGCGTTTCGTCGCCGAGGACTCTTACCACTCGCGGACGTCGGCCTTCGTGTTGGAGCAGCCGGACCAGACGGCGTACCTGATCGTGGACGAGGCGCACACCGAGATGCCCGCCATGCCGCTGATCCGCTTCCTCGACGGGTACGAGACGATCGCGGAAATGGAAGCCGCGCTTGGCATTCCGGCCGGCAATCTTGCGGCCACGCTGGACCGCTACAACAAGAATGCCGCCGCGGGCGAGGATCCCGATTTCCACAAGCAGCCGGAATTCCTTGCGCCGCAAGACAATGGTCCGTGGGCGGTGTTCGATCTGTCGCTCGGGCGGGCGATGTACTCGGGATTCACCATCGGCGGCCTCGCGGTGACCGTCGACGGCGAGGTGCAGCGGGAAGACGGCTCCGTCGTGCCCGGCTTGTATGCCGCCGGGGCGTGCGCGTCCAACCTCGCCCAGGACGGCAAGGGCTACGCGAGCGGAACGCAGCTGGGCGAAGGGTCGTTCTTCGGCCGCCGCGCCGGAGCGCACGCGGCGCAACGCGCCGGGGGAGCGTAGGCGCGCCACGACCCCGCGCCGGAGCGCACGCGGCGCAACGCGCCGGGGGAGCGTAGGCGTCAGACCGGCGCGGGTTCCTTCTCGACGGGTCCCAATTGCCACGGGCCGCCGCCGAGCAGGTGCAGCTGCTGGGAGTGGTGTTGTTCGACGGTGGGCCGGTGGCTCACGCTGACCATGACGCACTCGGGCAGCTCGGTCCGCACCAACTGATACAGCGCGAATTCCAGGCCCTCGTCCAGAGCGGAGGTGGCCTCGTCGAGGAAGACCGCCTTCGGCTGGGTCAGCAGGATGCGCGCGAAGGCGACCCGCTGCTGTTCGCCAGGCGAGAGCACCTTGGCCCAGTCGTTCTCTTCGTCGAGCCGGTTGATCAGCGGCGCCAGGGCCACCTTGGTGAGCACGTCGCGTAGCTGTTCGTCGGGCACATTGTCGGGCGAGTTCGGGTAGCACACCACGGTGCGCAAACTGCCCAGCGGCACATACGGCAGCTGGGACAGGAACATCGTCGCGTTGTCGCCGTCCGGGCGGCACAGGGTCCCCGAGGCGTACGGCCACAGTTCGGCGAGGCTGCGCAGCAGCGTGGTCTTGCCGGCCCCGGACCGGCCAGTGATCACCAGGCTGTCGCCCGAATCGAGCTGGATGTCCAGCGAGTCGACCAGCTGGTCGCCCTCCGGCGTGCGCACCTCGATGCCGCGCAGCTCCACTGCGGAATCCTCGCTGGGCTTGACCAAAATGGTGGGCAGCGCGCGGCCCTTGCTGTTGGCGTCGACGAGGCCGTGCAACCGGATGATCGCCGCCCGGAAGGCCGCGAACGCGTCATAGTTGTTGCGGAAGAACGACAGTGAGTCGTTGATGTTGCCGAAAGCCTGCGCGGTCTGGGTGACATCGCCGAAGGCGATCTCCCCGGCGAACAGGCGCGGCGCCTGAATTGCCAACGGCAGCGGAATGATGGTCTGCGTCGCCGACCAGTTCCATCCGTTGAAGATGATGGTCCGGCGGACAAACCTGCGGTAGTTGTCGATGACCGGCGTGAAGCGCCCCCACAGCTGCGCCCGCTCGACGCGCTCGCCGCGGTAGAAGCCCACCGCCTCCGCGGCGTCGCGCAACCGCACCAGGGCGTAACGGAACGCGGCGTTGAGTTTCTCGTTGTTGAAGCTCAGCCAAATCAGCGGGCGTCCAAGCCAAATCGCGACCACCGTCGCGATCAAGACATAGATCAGAACGGTCCAGAACATCGCACGCGGCACGGTCACACCGAAAAGATCGAAGTCTCCGGACAAATTCCACAGGATCGCGGCGAACGAGATCACCGATGCCACCGCGTTGACGGCACCGAACAGCAGGGTGTTGGTCGTCCCGTTGGACGGGATGTTGGGGGTGCCGCCCGCCCCGGCGGTGAAGATGTCGACATCCTGTTGGATGCGCTGGTCGGGGTTGTCGATAGTGTTGTCGATGAACAGATCCCGGTAATAGGCCCGGCCCGCGAGCCAGTCGTCGGTGAGATGCCCCGTCAACCACATGCGCCAGGCGATGATGAACCGCTGCGTCAGGTAGATGTCGAGGATCACCCGGGCGATGAAGATGGCCGCCAGCAGGATGAAAATCCCGAGCGAGACCCAAAAGTTGTGGATCCCGGACTGTTTGACCTCATTGTTCCCCGTGGCGAGCCCTTTCAGTGCCACCTGCAACGCGGTGTACATGTCGTTGCTCTGATAGCTGAACAGCACGTTGAGTCGGACCGAGAAGAGCACCAGCAGCAGCAGCACACCGAGCCCCAGCCAGGCCCTGACGCTGGTCGGCCCGACGAAGTAACCGCGCGTGATCCGCCAGAATTGGCGGCCCCACGGGGTCAGATACCTGGCGGCGACCAGCGCGGCCAGCAGGCTGACGGCACCGATCACCCATGCGATGGCGAGCCACCGCAGGGAATCCTGAAATGCCGACGACCAATCGATGGACGGTTTGAACAGCTTCGAGTCCAATTTCGGCGTCTCCTTCTGCGGTCGGCACTTCCCCGCAAATTACCCGAGCGGTTCTCGAATAGGCTGCGCAGATGAGCATCGACGCTCCATCCAGCCAGACCGTACATGCCGGCCGACTCATCGCGCGCCGCCTCAAAGCCAGCGGTGTCGACACCGTCTTCACGCTGTCCGGCGGCCACCTGTTCTCCATCTACGACGGGTGCCGCGAAGAAGGAATCCGCCTGATCGACACCCGCCACGAGCAGACCGCGACCTTCGCCGCCGAGGGCTGGTCGAAGGTGACGCGGTCGCCCGGCGTGGCCGCGCTGACCGCGGGGCCGGGCATCACCAACGGGATGAGCGCGATGGCCGCCGCGCAGCAGAACCAGTCGCCGCTGGTGGTGCTGGGTGGCCGGGCGCCGGCGCAGCGCTGGGGCATGGGGTCGCTGCAGGAGATCGACCACGTACCGTTCGTGGCGCCGCTGGCCCGCTTCGCCGCCACCGCGCAGTCTGCGGGCGACGCCGGCCGGCTCGTCGACGACGCGCTGCGCGCCGCGGTTACAGCGCCCTCGGGCGTCGGCTTCGTCGACTTCCCGATGGACCACGTGTTCTCCGTGTCCGACGATGATGGCCGGCCCGGCGCGCTCGTCGACCTGCCACCCGGGCCCGCGCCCGACGGTGCGGCCCTGAGTCGGGCCGCGGCCCTGCTCTCCGCGGCGCAGCGGCCGGTGATCATGGCGGGCACCAATGTGTGGTGGGGGCACGGCGAGGCGGCCCTGCTGCGCCTGGCCGAGGAACTGCACATCCCGGTGCTGATGAACGGCATGGCCCGCGGCGCGGTTCCCGCCGACCATGCGTTGGCGTTCTCCAGGGTCCGCGGAAAAGCCTTGGGGGAGGCCGACGTTGCGCTGATCGTCGGGGTGCCGATGGATTTCCGGCTCGGCTTCGGCGCGGTCTTCGGGCCAGACACCGAGCTCATCGTGGTCGACCGGGTCGAACCCGACCGCCGCCATCCCCGGCCGGTGGCGGCCGAGCTGTACGGCGACCTGTTGACGATCCTCGCCGCGCTGGCCCCGGCCACCGGGAGCGACCACCGCGGCTGGATCGACGAACTGCGAATCGCCGAGACCGCGGCGCGCGACAAGGAGAAGGCCGAACTCGCCGACGACCGCATACCGCTGCATCCGATGCGGGTCTACGCCGAGCTCGCGCCGATGCTGGACCGCGACGCCGTGGTCGTCATCGACGCCGGCGATTTCGGGTCCTACGCCGGGCGGGTGATCGACAGCTACCAGCCGGGCTGCTGGCTGGACAGCGGACCGTTCGGCTGTCTGGGGTCGGGCCCCGGCTACGCGCTGGCCGCCAAGCTGGCCCACCCGGACCGCCAGGTGGTGCTGCTGCAGGGCGACGGCGCGTTCGGGTTCAGCGGCATGGAATGGGACACCCTGGTTCGGCACCACGTGCCGGTCGTCTCCGTGATCGGCAACAACGGAATCTGGGCGCTGGAGAAGCACCCCATGGAAGCGCTGTACGGCTACTCGGTGGTCGCCGAACTGCGTCCCGGCACGCGCTACGACGAGGTGGCCCGCGCCCTGGGCGGGCACGGCGAACTGGTCGCCGCGCCCGGCGAGCTGCGGCCCGCGCTGGAACGGGCCTTCGCCAGCGGCCTGCCGGCCGTCGTCAATGTGCTCACCGACCCCGACGTCGCATATCCACGCCGGTCCAACCTCGCGTGATGAATTCGCGCGGTGGGTCACCGCGTACCGTTGACCTGTGCCTAAGACGACCCGCGCTCAACCCGGCCGGCTGAGCAGCCGCTTTTGGAAGCTGCTCGGCGCCAGCACCGAAAAGGACCGCAGCCGCTCGCTCACCCAGGTCAAGGACTCGTCGGAGTACGACGGCGAGGCGGCCGGGCTCAGCGACGAGCAGCTGCGCAAGGCGGCCGGGCTGCTCAACCTCGACGACCTCGCCGATTCCGAGGACATCCCGCAGTTCCTGGCCATCGCCCGAGAGGCGGCCGAACGATCGACGACCCTGCGCCCATTCGATGTGCAGCTGCTCGGGGCGCTGCGGATGCTGGCCGGCGACGTCATCGAGATGGCCACCGGTGAGGGCAAGACCCTGGCCGGGGCGATCGCGGCCGCGGGCTACGCGCTGGCCGGTCGGCACGTGCACGTGGTGACGATCAACGACTACCTGGCCCGCCGGGACGCGGAATGGATGGGCCCGGTCATCGAGGCCATGGGCCTGACCGTCGGCTGGATCACCGCCGAGTCCACCAGCGAGGAACGCCGGGCCGCCTACGGCTGCGACGTCACCTACGCCTCGGTCAACGAGATCGGCTTCGACGTGCTGCGCGATCAGCTGGTGACCGACGTCGCCGACCTGGTCTCACCCAACCCCGACGTGGCCCTGATCGATGAGGCCGACTCGGTGCTGGTCGACGAGGCGCTGGTGCCGCTGGTGCTGGCCGGGACCACCCACCGGGAGACGCCGCGGCTGGAGATCATCAAGCTGGCCGGCCAGCTCGAGGCCGGCACCGACTACGACACCGACGCCGACAGCCGCAACGTCCACCTGACCGAGGTCGGCGCCCGCAAGGTGGAAAAGGCGCTCGGCGGCATCGATCTGTACTCCGAGGAGCACGTCGTCACCACCCTGACCGAGATCAACGTCGCGCTGCACGCCCACGTGCTGTTGCAGCGCGACGTGCACTACATCGTCCGCGACGACGCGGTGCACCTGATCAACGCCGCGCGGGGGCGCATCGCGCAACTGCAACGCTGGCCCGACGGCCTGCAGGCCGCGGTGGAGGCCAAGGAGGGCATCGAGACCACCGAAACCGGCGAGGTGCTCGACACCATCACGGTGCAGGCGCTGATCAACCGTTACGCGACGGTGTGCGGCATGACCGGCACCGCGCTGGCCGCCGGTGAGCAGCTGCGCCAGTTCTACAAGCTCGGTGTGTCACCAATTCCGCCCAACGAGCCCAACATTCGCGAAGACGAATCCGACCGCGTGTACATCACCGCCGCCGCCAAGAACGACGCGATCGTCGCCCACATCGCCGAGGTGAACGAGACCGGGCAGCCCGTGCTGGTGGGCACCCGCGACGTCGCCGAATCCGAGGACCTGCACGAGCGGCTGCTGCGCCGCGGGGTGCCCGCGGTGGTGCTGAACGCGAAAAACGACGCCGAGGAAGCTCAGGTGATCGCCGAGGCCGGCAAGTTCGGCGTCGTCACCGTCTCCACCCAGATGGCCGGGCGCGGCACCGACATCCGCCTCGGCGGCTCCGACGAAGCCGACCACGACCGGGTCGCCGAGCTCGGCGGGCTGCACGTCGTCGGAACCGGGCGACACCACACCCAGCGGCTGGACAACCAGCTGCGCGGGCGCGCCGGGCGGCAGGGCGACCCGGGGTCGTCGGTCTTCTTCTCGAGTTGGGAAGACGACGTGGTGGCGGCCAACCTCGACCACAACAAGCTGCCGATGGACACCGACGAGGACGGCCGGATCGTCAGCCCGAAGGCGGCGGGCCTGCTCGACCACGCCCAGCGCGTGGCCGAGGGCCGCATGCTGGACGTGCACGCGAACACCTGGCGCTACAACCAGTTGATCGCCCAGCAGCGCGCCATCATCGTAGACCGGCGAAACACGTTGCTGCGCAACCCAACCGCGCGCGAGGAGCTGGCCGAGCTGGCCCCCAAGCGCTACCAGGAGCTGGCCGAGACCGAGGGGATCACCGAGGAGCGCCTGGAGACGATCTGCCGGCAGATCATGCTGTATCACCTCGACCGCGGCTGGGCCGACCACCTGGCGTATCTGGCCGACATCCGCGAAAGCATCCATCTGCGGGCGCTGGGCCGGCAGAACCCGCTGGACGAGTTTCACCGATTGGCGGTCGACGCCTTCGCGTCACTGGCCGCCGACGCCATCGAGGCGGCCCAGCAGACGTTCGAAACCGCCAACGTCCTCGACGAGGAGCCCGGGCTGGACCTGTCCAAGCTGGCGCGGCCGACGTCGACGTGGACCTACATGGTCAACGACAACCCGCTGTCGGATGACACGCTGTCCACTCTGAGCCTGCCCGGGGTGTTCCGCTGAGCTCGTGGCGATCGCAAGCGCGGCGCAGCCGGGCGTTCGGCGCCCAGTCGCGTTAAGGTCACGGCTCATGGAGCCGGTGCTTCCGCCCAACCGGGTGCTGACGGTGCCCAACGCGCTGAGCGCTGTCCGTCTGGCGCTGATCCCGGTGTTCGTCTATGCCCTGCTGGTCGCCCACGCCAACGGGTGGGCCGTCGGGATTCTGATGTTCAGCGGCGCCTCGGACTGGGCGGACGGCAAGATCGCCCGGCTGCTGGATCAGTCCTCCCGGCTCGGGGTCCTGCTCGACCCGGCGGTCGACCGCCTCTACATGGTGGCCGTGCCCATCGTGCTGGCGTTCAGCGGGATCGTGCCCTGGTGGTTCGTCATCGTGCTGCTCGCGCGCGACGGCCTGTTGGCCGCGACGCTGCCGCTGCTGTGGAGTCGAGGCCTGACGGCGCTGCCGGTGACCTACATCGGCAAGGCCGCGACGTTCGCCCTGATGTCCGGCTTCCCGCTGGTGCTGCTGGGCACCTGGGATGCGCTGTGGAGCCACGTGATCGGGGCCTGCGGATGGGCCTTTTTGATCTGGGGCATGTATGCCTACCTGTGGGCGTTCGTGCAGTATGCGGTGCAGATGACTCTCGTGCTGCGACGCATGCCCAAGGTCGATCGCGGTTCTCGCCCGTCGGCCGCGGCGAAGGTGGCTGACCATGGCTGATAGGGATCCCCTGCTCGGCGGCTATGACCCCAATGCCGGGCACAGCGCGCATGTGGCGTCGCGACCGAAACAGATCCCGGTGCCCTCGCTGCTGCGCGCCCTGCTCTCCGAGCACCTCGATCCCGGTTACGCCGCGGCGGCGGCCAAGCGCGGTGCCGCCGACGCACCATCCGGTGGGCGCCGGCGGGTGGTCGGCTGGCTCTGGCAGGCGCTGGCGGCGCTGCTGATCGCGACGGTGTTCGCCGCCGCGGTCGCGCAGGCCCGCTCGGTGGCTCCGGGGGTGCGCACCGCCCAGCAGCTGCTGTTGGGCAATGTGCGGTCGGCCGAAGGCGCTGCGGCCAAGCTGAACCAGCGCCGCGGCGAGCTGACGACGCGCGTCGACGACGTTCAGCGCCACGCCCTAGCCGACGACGCCGAGGGGCAGCGGCTGCTGAAACGCCTGGACGCGCTGAGCCTGGCCGCGGCCAGCACGGCGATCATCGGGCCCGGCCTGAAGGTGACCGTCACCGATCCCGGCGCCAGCCCGAACCTTTCCGACGTGTCCAAGCAGCGGGTCAGCGGCAGCCGGCAGATCATCCTGGACCGCGATCTGCAATTGCTGGTCAACTCGTTGTGGGCCAGCGGCGCCGAGGCGATCTCCGTCGGCGGAGTGCGGATCGGGCCGAACGTGACCATCCGGCAGGCCGGCGGCGCGATCCTGGTCGACAACAACCCGACCAGCAGCCCGTACACGGTCCTGGCCATCGGTGCGCCGCGGGCGATGCGCGACGTCTTCGACAGCAGCCCCGGCCTGCAGCGACTGCGGCTGTTGCAGATTTCCTACGGTGTCGTGGTTACGGTGGACGCCGCCGACGGTCTGTCGCTGCCAGCCGGATCGATCCGGGATGTCAAGTTCGCCAAGCAGATTGGGCCACGGTGAGAGAAGTCCTGAACAGACGCATTCCCCTGTGCGAGACGCGGACGGGAAACCACGCATGATCGGTATCGCAGCGCTGGCGATCGGCATCGTGCTCGGCCTCGTCTTTCACCCCGCGGTGCCAGAAGTCGTCCAGCCCTATCTGCCGATCGCGGTGGTCGCGGCGCTGGACGCCGTGTTCGGCGGGTTGCGCGCATACCTGGAACGGATCTTCGACCCGAAGGTCTTCGTGATTTCGTTCGTGTTCAACGTGTTCGTGGCCGCCCTGATCGTCTATGTCGGTGACCAATTGGGGGTGGGCACCCAGCTGTCCACGGCCATCATCGTCGTGCTGGGTATCCGCATCTTCGGCAATGCGGCCGCGCTGCGCCGCAGGCTGTTCGGGGCGTGACGCACTTGAGGTTGAGGTTGACGTGAGCCAGGATCCGCAAGATCGCGCCGGCGGCCAGCGGGCCGCCGGCCACGGTGGTGACGGTGCGACCCCGGAACAGGGTTCGCCGCGCGGCCGCCACGAACTGGCCGCGAAAAGCCCCCGTCCGGAAATCGGTGCGGTGCACCGCACCGGGTTGTCGGGGATGGTGCGCGGCGGCCGCTCCCGGATGGCGTTCGGGACGCTGGCCGCGATGCTGTGCCTGCTGCTGGGCCTCGCGATCGTCACTCAGGCCCGCCAGACCGAGTCGGGTGACGCGCTGGAGACGGCGCGGCCGGCGGACCTGTTGGTGCTGCTGGATTCGTTGCGGCAACGCGAAGGCACGCTCAACACCGAGGTGAACGAGCTACAGAACACGCTGAATTCGTTGCAGGCGTCGGGAAACAACGACCAGGCCGCCATCCAGTCCGCACAGTCCAGGCTGGCGGCGCTGTCCATTCTGGTGGGGGCGGTCGGTGCCACCGGGCCCGGCGTCACCGTCACGATCGAGGACCCCGGGCCCGGGGTTTCGCCGGAGGCGATGCTCGACGTGATCAACGAGTTGCGCGCCGCCGGCGCCGAGGCGATCGAGGTCAACGACGCACACCAGTCGGTGCGAGTGGGTGTCGACACCTGGGTGGTGGGGACGCCTGGGTCGCTGACCATCGACTCGAAAACGCTAGCACCGCCGTATTCGATTCTGGCGATTGGCGATCCGCCCACTCTGGCCGCGGCCATGAACATTCCCGGCGGCGCGCAGGACACCGTCAAGCGCGTCGGGGGGCGAATGTCGGTCCAGCAGGCCGACCGGGTGGACGTGACCACCTTGCGGCAACCAAAACCGCACCAATACGCTCAGCCGGTCAAGTGAGCATCACCCGAACAGAACAGGATCACTCGTGAGCGATATCCCGCCCGATCTGCGCTACACCGCCGAACACGAATGGGTTCGTCGAAGTGGGGATGACACCGTGCGAGTGGGCATCACCGATTTTGCGCAATCGGCGTTGGGTGATGTGGTTTTCGTTCAGCTGCCCGACGTGGGCACCGAGCTGACCGCGGGCGAATCCTTCGGTGAGGTCGAATCCACGAAATCGGTGTCGGACTTGTATGCGCCCGTCTCGGGCAAAGTCTCGGCGGTCAACGCCGATCTGGACGGCAGTCCGCAATTGGTGAACTCCGACCCGTACGGCGCCGGGTGGTTGCTGGACGTTCAGGTATCCGAGGTCGGCGAATTGGAGTCGACAATTTCTTCGCTGCTCGACGCTGAGGCCTACCGCGGAACGCTCACCGAATGAGGATTGCTAATGTCCCTGCAGCCCCGCACCGCCGGCGAGCGGCGGGGCCAGGGTACGGGGGAATCGGAGTTTCGGTTCGTCAGGTGGTGGGCGCATTGCAGGCCGGTGCGCGGTACCGTCGACACATCGACCTTTGAAGACCTTCGAAGATCGCTGAAAGACACGTGACAGACACTTTGACAGTACGAAACGGCAGTAATCGGCATACCGGGCAAAGAAACCTGGTGCACAAGCCGGCCGAGCGGCCCGGACAGACAACGCCACAGCAGCCAGTGAGGAGCAGCGCGTGACGGACATGGACAACGACCAGAATTCGGACGAAGTCACGGTAGAGACGACTTCGGTCTTCCGTGCGGACTTCCTCAACGAATTGGACGCGCCCGCGCAGGCGGGAACCGAGAGCGCGGTATCCGGGGTCGAAGGGCTCCCGGCGGGCTCGGCGTTGCTGGTCGTCAAGCGGGGACCGAATGCCGGTTCGCGATTCCTGCTGGATCAGGCCACCACGTCCGCCGGGCGGCATCCCGACAGCGACATTTTTCTCGACGACGTGACCGTCAGCCGCCGGCATGCCGAATTCAGGTTGGAAAACAACGAATTCAGCGTGG
This sequence comes from Mycobacterium sp. 1482292.6, assembly GCF_001672995.1. NCBI lineage: Bacteria > Bacillati > Actinomycetota > Actinomycetes > Mycobacteriales > Mycobacteriaceae > Mycobacterium > Mycobacterium sp. 1482292.6. The sequence continues at coordinate 31,713 of NZ_LZKV01000250.1, forward strand.
TCGACGTTGGTAGTCTCAACGGCACTTACGTCAACCGTGAGCCCGTGGACTCGGCGGTGCTTGCCAACGGCGACGAAGTGCAGATCGGCAAGTTCCGCTTGGTGTTTCTCACCGGACCCAAGCAGGGTGAGGATGGAGGATCTTCAGGCTAGTGAGCGCACCCGATAGCTCGGCACTGGCCGGGATGTCGATCGGGGCGGTCTTGGAGTTGCTGAGGCCGGACTTCCCCGATGTCACCATCTCCAAAATCCGCTTCCTGGAGGCCGAGGGGCTGGTGACGCCGCAGCGGGCCGCGTCGGGGTATCGGAGGTTCACCGCATATGACTGCGCGCGGTTGCGGTTCATCCTTACTGCGCAGCGTGACCACTATCTGCCGCTGAAGGTCATCAGGGCGCAACTGGACGCCCAGCCCGACGGCGAGCTGCCGCCCGTCAAATCGTCATATTCGGTCCCGAGACTGGTGTCGGTGGCGGGCACCGGGGACGGTGCCGGCTCGGACCCGCGCTCGGACACTTCGGCGGTGGCTCCCACCCACGTCCGGTTGAGCCGCGAAGAGCTGCTGGCGCGCGCGGGCGTGGACGACGAGCTGCTGACCTCGCTTCTCAAAGCGGGAGTCATCACCACCGGGCCCGCCGGATTTTTCGACGAGCACGCCGTGGTCATCCTGCAATGCGCCCGGGCGCTGTCGGACTACGGTGTCGAACCACGGCACTTGCGGGCTTTCCGCTCGGCCGCCGATCGGCAGTCGGACCTGATCGCCCAAATCGCCGGGCCGGTAGTCAAAGCCGGCAAAGCCGGCGCCCGCGACCGCGCCGACGATTTGGCGCGCGAGGTCGCCGCACTCGCCATCACGTTGCACACGTCGTTGATCAAATCCGCCGTTCGCGACGTTCTGGATCGGTGAGGACTAGACTTCGTTCGACAGCTTGGTTTTCGGCAGTAGGGCGGATTTTTGACCTCGCCGTCCTGGCGAGTAACCAATCCAACCGGCGCCACAATGCGGAGGGCAGACACAAATGGGTGAAGTTCGTGTTGTCGGCATTCGCGTAGAGCAGCCGCAGAACCAGCCGGTGTTGTTACTGCGCGAAACCAACGGTGACCGTTACCTTCCGATCTGGATCGGTCAGTCGGAGGCCGCCGCCATCGCCCTGGAACAGCAAGGCGTCGAGCCCCCGCGCCCGTTGACGCACGATTTGATCAGGGATGTCATTGCCGCCCTTGGACATTCGTTGAAAGAGGTGCGGATCGTCGATCTGCAAGAGGGCACTTTCTACGCCGACCTGGTGTTCGACCGCAACATCACCGTGTCGGCCCGCCCCTCGGACTCGGTGGCGATCGCGCTGCGCGTCGGCGTGCCCATCTACGTCGAGGAAGGCGTGCTTGCCCAGGCCGGCCTGCTGATTCCGGACGAGAGCGACGAGGAAGGCGGCACCGCCGTCCGCGAGGACGAGGTGGAGAAGTTCAAGGAATTTCTCGACAGCGTGTCTCCGGACGACTTCAAAGCCACCTAAGCCTGTTACCAGCGCTTTGGGATCGGGGTGCCGGCTGGTTTAGCCTGGATGGCGACATCACGGATGCGTCTCAAACAGCACCGTGATCTCGACACGCTGGCGGATAGCTCGCCGACTTGGCCCCGCGGCGGCCATACTTTGATCGCGACTACAGGCGCGGTGGCTATCTACAGAGCGTAAGCTCTACTAGCACTCGGGCTTGAGCAAACGTGGCTGCGATGCAGCCTTCAGACGCAGCCAACGACGAGAGCGCGATCGCGGAGAGGAACCACCGTGAGCGAGCAGCCACGCCAAGAGCAGCTCAACCTAGCGGACAGCGCTAACCCGGCGCCCAGTGACCGCAGTGTCACCGTAGCCAGCGCACCCGTGCAGCCCGGCCTGTTCCCGGACGACTCCGTGCCCGACGAGCTGGTCGGATACCGCGGTCCGAGCGCCTGCCAGATCGCCGGCATCACCTACCGCCAGCTGGACTACTGGGCCCGCACCTCACTGGTGGTCCCGTCGATCCGCAGCGCGGCGGGCTCGGGCAGCCAGCGCCTCTACTCGTTCAAGGACATCCTGGTCCTCAAGATCGTCAAGCGGTTGCTGGACACCGGGATCTCGTTGCACAACATCCGCGTCGCCGTCGATCACCTGCGCCAGCGCGGCGTCCAGGACCTGGCCAACATCACCCTGTTCTCCGACGGCACCACCGTTTACGAGTGCACCTCGGCCGAAGAGGTCGTCGACCTGCTGCAGGGCGGGCAGGGCGTTTTCGGCATCGCCGTGTCCGGCGCCATGCGCGAGCTGACCGGCGTCATCGCGGACTTCCCCGGCGAGCGGGCCGACGGCGGCGAATCGATCGCCGAGCCCGAGGACGAGCTGGCGTCCCGGCGCAAGCACCGCGACCGCAAGATCGGCTGACGGCGCACCGCGCCACGCGCGACGTGGCGCTCCGCGCGGCCGAGTAAGCTGGACAGCGCATCGCTTTCGTGCGGGAGAGTTTCGTGGCTGCCAGTCACGGACGCCGAAGGAGCAACACCTCTCCGTCAACCTCTCAGGCACCCGGACCGCGCGACATCATGATGCCTCTGGAAAGCGGCGTGGACCCGTGGGTCCGCACCCGCCGATGGGGAAAGGCGCTCGGTAGCGGGCGCCGAATCTCTCAGGCGCCCGGCGATGGGTGAAGACAGAGGGAGAGGGCCGTTAGTCCTCTGCCCCGATCCGTCTTCGCCCGCCCACACAGGAGTTCCAGTGTCCGATCAATTCACCTTTGCAGCTCGGCACATCGGCCCGGACAGTCAGGCCGTCGCGGCCATGCTCGCCGTCATCGGTGTCGACTCGCTGGACGACCTGGCCGCCAAGGCGGTGCCGGCCGGCATCCTGGACCGGCGCGGCGACGGCGGCGTCGCACCCGGTCTGGACCAACTGCCGCCGGCGGCCACCGAGACCGAGGCGCTGGCCGAGCTGCGGTCGCTGGCCGAGGCCAACACGGTGGCCGTGTCCATGATCGGGCAGGGCTACTACGACACGCTCACCCCGCCGGTATTGCTGCGCAACATCCTGGAGAACCCGGCCTGGTACACCGCCTACACGCCGTACCAGCCGGAGATCAGCCAGGGCCGGCTCGAGGCGCTGCTGAATTTCCAGACGATGGTCGCCGACCTCACCGGCCTCGAGGTCGCCAACGCCTCGATGCTGGACGAGGGCACCGCGGCGGCGGAGGCCATGACGCTGATGCACCGGGCGGCTCGTGGCAAGGCCAACCGCCTGGTGATGGACGCCGACCTGTTCACCCAGACCGCGGCCATCGTGGCCACCCGGGCCAAGCCGCTGGGCATCGAGATCGTCACCGCCGACCTGCGTGACGGCCTGCCCGACGGGGACTTCTTCGGCGTCATCGCCCAGCTGCCGGGGGCCAGCGGCCGGGTCACCGACTGGTCGGCCCTGGTCGAGCAGGCCCACGAGCGCGGCGCATTGGTCGCCATCGGCGCCGACCTGCTCGCCATGACGCTGGTCACGCCGCCCGGTGAGATCGGCGCCGACGTCGCCTTCGGCAGCACCCAAAGATTCGGCGTGCCAATGGGATTCGGGGGACCACACGCCGGCTACCTGGCGGTGCACGCCAACCACGCGCGTCAGCTGCCGGGCCGGCTGGTCGGGGTGTCGCTGGACGCCGACGGTTCGCCCGCCTACCGGCTGGCGCTGCAGACGCGCGAACAGCACATCCGCCGCGACAAGGCGACCAGCAACATCTGTACCGCGCAGGTGCTGCTGGCGGTGATGGCCGCGATGTACGCCAGCTACCACGGCGCCGAGGGGCTGACGGCGATCGCGCGCCGCGTCCACGGCCACGCCGGGGCTATCGCCGCCGCGCTCGGCGATGCGCTGGTGCACGACAAGTACTTCGACACCGTGCTGGCCAGGGTGCCCGGGCGCGCCGCCGAGGTGATCGCCGCGGCCAAGGCCAAGGGCATCAACCTGTGGCGGGTCGACGACGACCACGTGTCGGTGGCCTGCGACGAGGCCACCACCGGCGAGCACGTCGCCGCCGTGCTCGACGCCTTCGGGGTGCGACCTACCGGGCAGGCGGGTGCCGACGCCGGCATCGTCACCCGCACGTCGGAGTTCCTCACCCACCCCGCCTTCACCCAGTACCGCACCGAGACCGCGATGATGCGCTACCTGCGCGCGCTGGCCGACAAGGATATCGCGTTGGACCGCAGCATGATTCCGCTCGGGTCGTGCACCATGAAGCTGAACGCCGCCGCGGAGATGGAGCCCATCACCTGGCCGGAATTCGCCCGCCAGCATCCCTTCGCGCCGGCGTCCGACACCCCCGGGCTGCGGCGCCTGATCGCCGAGCTGGAGACCTGGCTGGTGCAGATCACCGGCTACGACGCCGTCTCGCTGCAGCCCAACGCCGGGTCGCAGGGCGAGTACGCCGGGCTGCTGGCCATTCACGATTACCACGCCAGCCGCGGGGAACGGCACCGCGACATCTGCCTCATCCCGTCCAGCGCACACGGCACCAACGCGGCCTCGGCGGCCCTGGCCGGGATGCGGGTCGTCGTGGTGGCCTGCCACACCAACGGCGACGTGGATCTCGAGGACCTGCGCGCCAAGGTCGGCGAGCACCGCGACCGGCTGTCCACGTTGATGATCACCTATCCGTCCACGCACGGCGTCTACGAGCACGACATCGCCGAGATCTGCGCCGCGGTGCACGACGCCGGCGGCCAGGTGTACGTCGACGGCGCCAACCTCAACGCGCTGGTCGGGTTGGCCCGGCCGGGCAAGTTCGGCGGCGACGTCAGCCACCTGAACCTGCACAAGACGTTCTGCATCCCGCACGGCGGCGGGGGACCCGGCGTGGGGCCGGTGGCGGTGCGCGCGCACCTGGCGCCGTTCCTGCCCGGGCATCCGTACGCCCCCGAACTACCCCAGGGCCACCCGGTGTCCGCGGCGCCCTACGGGTCGGCCTCGATCCTGCCGATCAGCTGGGCCTACATCAGGATGATGGGCGCCGAGGGGCTGCGCGCGGCCTCGCTGACCGCGATCACGTCGGCCAACTACATCGCCCGGCGACTCGACGAGTACTTCCCGGTGCTCTACACCGGCGAGAACGGCATGGTCGCCCACGAGTGCATCCTGGACCTGCGGGGCATCACCAAGTCCACCGGAGTCACCGTCGACGACGTGGCAAAGCGCTTGGCGGACTACGGGTTTCACGCACCGACCATGAGCTTCCCGGTGGCCGGCACGCTGATGGTGGAGCCCACCGAGAGCGAGAGCCTGACCGAGGTCGACGCGTTCTGTGACGCGATGATCGCCATCCGTGCCGAGATCGACCGGGTGGGCGCGGGGGAGTGGCCTGCTGAAGACAACCCGCTGCGCGGTGCACCCCACACGGCCGAGTGCCTGGTGGTCAGCGACTGGGACCACCCGTACACCCGGGAGCAGGCTGCCTACCCGCTGGGCAAGGAGTTCCGGCCGAAGGTCTGGCCGCCGGTGCGTCGCATCGACGGCGCCTACGGCGACCGCAATCTGGTCTGCTCGTGCCCGCCGGTGGAGGCGTTCGCCTGACGGTCCGGCCGGCCCTCAGCCGGGCGTCGTCGCCGGGGCCGGCACCACCAACGGCACCAGATACCGGCGGGCGAAATCGCGGGCCTGGCTCAGGTTGTAAATCGGGATGGCCGATTGCGGCGTCTTGATCAGCGAAATGATCAGCCGCCCGATCATCTCGCCGACGATCTCGGTGTCGAGATCGGCCGCCAGCTCGCCGCGCTCCTGCCAACGGCGAAGCCACGTGGCGATGTAGCCGCGGGTCATGGCGATCAGGTTCTCATCGGTCAGGTAGGCGGTCAGCTCACCGGCGGCGGGTGATTCGCGGATGCTTCGGGTCAGCAGCTTGGGCGCCGAGGCTTCGTGAACGAAGGCGGCGAAGACTTCGGCGATCCCTTCCTGCGGTGTCGACGCCCGGCCGGCGACCTCGGAGACCAGCGTGCTGAGCCGTAGCGACTCGTCCATGATGGTCAGCCGCACCAGGTTTCGCTTGTGCCGAAACCGGCGGTAGACCGTGGCGACGCCGACACCGGCGGTGTCGGCGATGTCCTGCATGGTGGTGTTGGAGAATCCGCGCTCGGTAAAGCAGGTGCGCGCCGCGGTGACGATGGTGCGGGCGGTCGGATCGAGGGTGGCCAGGCCGTCGGGCACCAAGCCGAGCAGCATCGCGGGGTCTACCATCTGGCCTCCAGCCGATCGGGGTGTCACGACGATTGTGCGCTATCGGGCGCCGCCGGGCGCTTCGCGACCTAGTGTGCCGAATCAGGCCGGTCGGGCGCGGCGAAGGAATCCAGCAGCACCGAGCGATACCGGTCGCGCAGCCGCTCGTACTGGTAGCGGTTGTAGGCCAACGGCTCCAGGGCGAGCCGTCGGGGCAACCATCGCCAGCTCAGCTGCAACGCGGCAACGTAGACGGCGAACTCGAATTGCTCGCGCGCACCCCACCGCACGCCCAGCAGCTCGCGCATGGTCGGATGGGCGACCGCGGCGGAACACACGACCACCGGCCGCGACGCCAGCGTCGTCATCACCGGCCACACCAATCGCAGCAGTGGCCGAACTTGTTTGGCTACCAACAACTTCGGGATGGGCGGCGCGACGAAACTGCGATTGGCGAATTGCAGAAATTCGTTGTCCGCCAGGTCTTTCACGGCGACGGAGTCGTAGTACTCGAGCATGTCGTGCAGGGTCGCCGGCAGCTTCGCCTGCTTACTGGGCAATTCCAGGAACTGCAGTTCGCCCCGCAGCGTCTGGTAGACGACCTCCTTCTCGGCCGCGGTGAGCCGGCGACCGCACACCCGCAGATAGGCCTGATACAACAGGTTCAGGCCGCTCACCGCCACCCAGATCCACACGTCGGGATTCAGTGCGCTGTAACGGGTGTCGCTGAACGAGTCCTTGCCGGCGCCCCGCACGTCTCGATGCAGTCGCTTCAGGTCGGCCCGCGATGTCCGCGCGTCCGAACTGTCGCCGAAGGTCGCCAGGGCGGTGAACGCGAAACTGCGGATGCCACGGTCGGTGAAGTTGTCCGCGAACCGTCCGCTGCGGTCCACCGCCGCCGCGATTTCGCGGTGCGCCACCTGGTCGAGGGCGAGGCGGCCGAACGCCGCCGCCAAGGGTGAGCCCGCGAACCACCGCACGTCGTCCGCCAGTTCCCGGTGCGCCGCGTCCGGTTTCGACGCCGCGCCGGGCACGCTGCCATGAAAACTCGCCGTCGTCGTCATGCCGGTCCTCCTTGAGCTGGTCGGTCACACCACCGTCGCGCCGATCCGGTGACGCAATCGCATGTCCCACACCACCGCGTGTACGCCGAGGCGCACCAGGAACCGCGGTGTGAACAGGTCGAGCAGCCCGAAGATGCGCTGCCAACGGTCGAATCGGCGTTGCTGCGCGTCCGACCAGGCGAACCCGAGCTTGTCGCGCAGCTGCGGGGGCAGGTAGCCCAGGGTCATGAAGAGGTTCCATCCGCCGAACAGCGCCGGGATGGGTGCGGGCAGGAAATCGAGGCGCGCGATGCCGGTCAGATAGCTGCGCATCCGGTCGTCGAAGTCGAGCCGATCGAGTTGGTCCTGCCAATAGCGGGCGGCTGCGTCCAGGTCGGCGGGCCACATGTCCCGCGGCACCTGCAGCGTGGTGGCGAACACCGACGCGGCCCGGTGCACCGCCTCGGGGTCGCGCCGCGAGCGGCCGCCCCGCAGCTTGCGGGTGTCCTCGAAGACCGCGGCCATGCAGGAGGCCACCCAGAGCTGCAGCGCGGGGTCGAAGGCGTTGTAGCGCACCGGGCTTTGCGGCCCGGAGCGCACCTGGACGTGTGCGGCGTTGACCGCGTCCCGATAGATTTTGCGGTCGTTGGCATTTCCGGCGATGGCCACCGCGATGTAGGTGAAGGTGGTGCGGGCCCTTTTGAAGGGATGCTTGTACAGGTTGCCGCTGTCAACCCTGCTCTCCATCACCCCATAGGCCACACCCGGATTCGCCAGTTGCATCACGACGTTCGCCGCACCGTAGGCCGGGGACAGCCAGGGCGACATCTCCTCGGCCAGAAACGCCGTGTCGAGGGAATCGGTGTCCGCCCGCCGGGCGCCCCGATCCGGCGGCACCGCCGCGTCCTCCGGGCCGGTAGGCAGGGGATGGGCCATGCTGTGCCTTCCTGAATTAACTGACAGCTCAGACGGATTCGAACACCGGCTCGCCGCGGTGCGCCGCGGGGTAGCGGACCCTGGCGGGCAGCGCGCGGTCCAATGCCCGCACCGCGACCACCGCGCGCTCAAACCGCTGTTTGCGTTCGGCAGTCCACTCGATGCGCAGCCGTTCCCGGAGGGTCACCGGCAACAGTCCGGCGGTGGTCAGCCTCAGCAGCGCGGCCAGCGGAGCCGCGGCCGAATTCCACACCAGTTGTGGCACACGCACGCCGGGCGGCACGGGCATCGGATAGCGGTCCAGTTCCAGGAGCAGTTCGGTCGCGGCGTTGCGTTCCAGACGGCGTTCGACGGTGTCGTGGTAGTAATCCCAGAACGCCGCCCGCGTCTGCGGGATCACCCGTTCGGGGATGCGCAGGATCCCCGCGACGTCTCGCCACTCGCGAAACAACGCGTCCTCGGTCTCGTCGTCGAGCGTCCCGCCGAACACCCGGCGCACGTCGGCGGCACCCGCATAGGTGGTGCCATGCGCCCACAGGTACGCGTCCGGATTCAGTGCGTGATAGCTGCGCCCGAGCGCGTCCATCCCGGAGATGTTGCGGTGCACGTCGCGAAGCCGCTGACCCTCGGCGACGGCGGCCTGCGGCCCGTGAAATCCGTGATAGCGCCGCACCGCGGCCAGTGTCCGCGAGATGCGCCCCCACCTGTCCCTGAGGAACTCCGAATGATCGATCACCCCGGCGCCGACCACCGGGTGCGCCACTTGCAGCAACAGCGTCGCTCGGCTGGCGAGCGGCATCCGCCAGTCGATGCCGCGCCGCCACGTCGCCGAACCGGGACCGATCGGGTGCAATGCCGGCGTCAGCGCCGGGCCGGCTGGTGCAGCGGACATCTTCGACTACGTCTCCCTCAGCCCACGCCTGATAGAAATCAAGGCGGATTCTATCGTGGAGTCTGGCACAGACCGCCGTCGTTGGACAGGGGCGGCGGCGGATTCATCCGGGATCGGCATCCGAACGCCGCACTGATCGCGCAACGACCGGGATCTTCGCTTTCGCGTCCCGCCGCATCGGCTACGAGCTGGGTGGGCCCGGCCGGTCAGCGCTGTCAGCTCAGAAAGTTGTTGACCGCCGACGCGAGGTCGGGGGCCGCCGACGTCGCGAGGTTCTGGTAGCTGCCGCCACTGAGTTGGGCGACCGCTTCCCAGGTCGCGCGGTCCGGGTCGGCCCCGAAATCGATGACGTTCACCGCGATGGGCTTGGCCGGGTCGGCACTCTTGCGGATGAAGTCCTGTAGCCCCGCCCCGTCCAGCGTCTGATCGGTGTGTGGCCCCGCGGTGATCAACAGGATCGAATTGTTCTGGCCCGCATGATAATTGGCCTGCATGTCCTGGTAGAGCATCCGCAGGGTGGTGAATGACACCGCGCCACCGCCCGACGAGTACTGCTTGTCCAGCGCGGCGGCCAGCGCGGCCGAACGCGGCTGGCCGTTAACGGGGTCGGACAACGGGCCGCTGGCCACCTCCGACCGGCCCTCGTGGCCGTCGAACGTCCACAGGCCCACCACCGCGGACGCGGGCAGCGCCTTGATCCGGTCCTGCAGCGCCCCGATCACGTTGGCCAGCCGGGTTTTTCCACCTTCCTGACCGGGCATCGACTGGTCGAGCATGATGGTCGTGGCCTGCCCGCTCGACGGGCTGGCCATCGCCTCGGCGAGCGTGGCGCGCATCGCGTCGTCGCCCACCGACAGCGCCGCGGGCAGCGACGGGAAATTGGTGACCGGGCTACTCGGCGGTTTCACCCCGTTGACGCGGAAGCCGGCCTTGGCCAGCTTGGCCTGCTGGTCGGACTTGTGCATGAATCGCGAGAACTCGCTGGCCGCCGAGGCCTGTTCGCGGGTGAGCCACGAGCCGCTGAGCAGGACGGTGGGGTAGTCGGCAACCGCCGCGGACCCGGGCGGCAGCCAGAAGGCCAAGGCGCCCTTGGCGTCTGGCAACGATTGCCCGCGCTGGAACAGTTGCTGTTCGGTGGTGACCACCGCGTGCACCGGCGCGGTTGCGGCGTCACCGGGCTTCAGCAGGGTGTTCATCGCCTCGGTCAGCGAGTTGTCGGCCAGCTTGGGTTGCGCGCTCAACAGGCTGCGCACCGCGCCGGTGCCCTGCGTCACCGGCGCTCCGGGCGGCACCGACGCGGCCGCCACCGCCTCGCCGGCCAGAAACGACGCGTCCGCATTGCCGTTCATCGGCAGCGCCAGGCGCAGCGGGCCCCACCCCGGTAAATTCAGCCCCGCCAGTGCATTCGGATTGGTTTGCAGCCCGGGTAGCGCCGCCCAGTTCTGGTTGGCCAGGGCCGGCGCGAGTTGGGGACGGATGGCCAGCACCACCGGCGAGGTGGCCAGCGAATGGCTCTCGGTGACGGTCTTTTGCGCCGTGGCGCCGGCGAGTCGCGCGGCGGAGATCGAACTGCCCGGAATCCACAGCGCCGGCTGGCCGCCCAGTTCCGCGGGCCACTTGCCGATGAAACCGTTCAGCACGGCGTCGGAGTTGGCCGGCTTGACGCTCACCACCATGCAGCGGTCCCCGATCGGCCCGGCGGATTTGTTGTAGCTCTCCGCGAATTGCCCGATGGCATCGGCGATGGACGGATCGGCCACGACGGGCACCGTTTCCTGACCCCCGACGCAGCCGCCGGCCGCCTTGTGTGAACGCTTGGACAACGCGTCACCGAAGAAGCTCCACAGGATGACCGCTCCCACCACGACCACGACCGCGACCAGCGCCACGATCACGCCGATGCTGACGCCGCGACGGCCGGCCTCACTGCGGTGACCGCCCCGCCAATCGCCGAGCCCGCGATGCCCGCCCCGGAAGAGCGACGGCGATGCGGCCGCCGGCTCAGGCTTCGACGGGGCCGCCTGCCGCGACGGGAACTCCGGGTAGTCGTCGGCGGCGCCGGCTGCGAAGGCATCCTCGGCCGGGTAGGCGTCGTCGGGATGGCCACGCTCGGCGGAGTAGTAACCACCCTCGTCGGCATAGTCGCCCTCATCGGCGTAGTCATCGTCGTCCGAGTAGAGGTCGGCTTCCGAATCCGCGCCGGCATCCCGGCGGTGATCTCCTGCCTCGTGCCCTCGAGACGGCTCGTCGACGGCGTCGTCGCGAGATGGCTCGTCGAGGGAGTCGTCAGGGTCGGGCGCACTGTGCCTACCCATAGCAGTGCCCTCGGCCTTTCCGTCGATCCATCGTTAACTCGGCGCCGATCTTAGTCATCGGCGACGCTATGCCACGTTTCGAACCCGAACTGAGCGCGGGCTCAATTCTGCGGGCCGGCTGCCTTGGCTTCCCGCCGACGGCGATGCAGGATCGGCTCGGTGTAGCCGTTGGGCTGCTGCGTTCCGGTCAGGATCAGATCCTGGGCGGCGAGGAAGGCCAGGCTGTCGTCGAAGTTGGGCGCCATCGGCTGGTAGGCCGCGTCCTTGGCGTTCTGCTCGTCGACCAGCGGGGCCATCCGCTCCAGGCTGGCCCGCACGTCCTCCTCGGTGATCACCCCGTGGCGCAGCCAGTTGGCCAGCAGCTGGCTCGAAATCCGCAGCGTGGCACGGTCTTCCATGAGCGCCACGTCGTGGATGTCGGGCACCTTGGAGCAGCCGACGCCCTGGGCCACCCAGCGCACCACGTAGCCCAGGATGGACTGGCAGTTGTTGTCGACCTCTTCGCGGATCTCCTCGGAGGCCCAGGCCAGTTCCTTGGCCAGCGGGATGGTCAGCAACTCCTCGATCTTGGTGCGCTTCTTGCCGGCGAGTTCCTCCTGCACGGCGCCGACGTCGACGTAGTGGTAGTGCATCGCGTGCAGGGTGGCCGCCGTCGGCGAGGGCACCCACGCGGTGGTCGCGCCCGCCTTGGGCTGGCCGATCTTCTGCTCGACCATGTCGGCCATCAGCTCGGTCATCGCCCACATGCCCTTACCGATCTGGGCCTTGCCCTTGAAGCCGGCCGCCAGCCCGATGTCGACGTTGGCGTCCTCGTAGGCCTTGATCCACGCGGTGCCCTTCATCGCGCCCTTGCGGATCATCGGGCCGGCCTCCATCGAGGTGTGGATCTCGTCGCCGGTGCGGTCCAGGAAGCCGGTGTTGATGAACACGACCCGGTCGGCCGCGGCCTTGATGCAGGCCTTGAGGTTGACGGTGGTGCGCCGTTCCTCGTCCATGATGCCGACCTTCAGGGTGCCCTGGGGCAGGCCGAGAACGTCTTCGACGCGGCTGAACAGCTCGCAGGTGTAGGCGACCTCGTCGGGTCCGTGCATCTTGGGCTTGACGATGTAGATGGACCCGGTGCGGCTGTTGGCCAGCGGGCCGTTCGCGTCACCGGTCTTGAGCCCGTGGATCGCGGTCAGCCCGGTGAACAGCGCATCCATGATGCCCTCGAACACCTCTTTTTCGTCGTCACCCTCGCTCCAGACGATCGCGTCGTTGGTCATCAGGTGACCGACGTTGCGCACGAACAGCAGGCTGCGGCCGGGCAGGGTCAGCTCGCCCTCGCCGTCGGGTGTCTTGTAGGTGCGGTCCTCGTTGAGCACCCGGGTGAAGGTCTTGCCGTCCTTGCTGACCTCTTCGGACAGGTCACCCTTGTTCAGCCCGAGCCAGTTGCGGTAGCCGAGCACCTTGTCGTCGGCGTCGACGGCGGCCACCGAGTCCTCGAAGTCCATGATCGTGGTGATGGCCGATTCCAGGACCACGTCCTTGATGCCGGCCGAGTCGGTCTTGCCGATCGGCGATTCCGGATCGATCAGGATCTCGATGTGCAGGCCGTGGTTCACCAGCAGAACCGACCAGCTGGGGGAGCCGAGCTCGCCGGTGTAGCCGGCGAACTTCTCCGGGCTGGCCAGGCCGACGGCGCCGTCGGCGGCCGCGATCTTGAGCTGGCCGTCCTCGACGGACAGGCCCGTCGCGTCGGCCCACGACCCGGATTCCAGCGGCACCGCTTCGTCGAGGAACTTACGCGCGTAGGCGATCACCTTGTCGCCGCGGACCTTGTTGTAGCTCGACCCCTTCTCGGCGCCGTCGTCTTCCGGGATGACGTCGGTGCCGTACAGCGCGTCGTACAGCGAGCCCCACCGGGCGTTGGCGGCGTTGAGCGCGAACCGCGCGTTGAGCACCGGGACCACCAGCTGCGGGCCGGCCGTGGTGGTGATCTCGTCGTCGACGCCGGACGTCGTGATGGTGAAGTCCTCGGGCTCGGGCAGCAGATAACCGATCTCGATGAGGAACTTGCGGTACGCCTCGATGTCGAGCGGCTCGATGACGCGCTGCCGGTGCCACTTGTCGATCTGGGCCTGCAGCTCGTCCCGCCGGCGCAGCAGATCCTGGTTCTTGGGGGTCAGGTCGGTGACGACCTTGTCGACGCCCGCCCAGAAACTGTCCGGGTCGATGTCGGTGCCGGGCAACGCCTCGTTGTTCACGAAGTCGTAGAGCACTCGGGCGACGCGCAGGTTCCCCGCCGACACGCGATCAGTCATGATTCTCCTCCATCACGGGCCGCACTGGACCGTCCATGGGCCGCACAGGCCCAGATTGGCAATGTCATAAGCCTACCGAGCGCAGCGTGGCGGGCGTTATTCGCCCGACCCGGCAGGCGCAGGTCAGACCGCGCTGAGCGCCCCAAGAACGACGCTGCGGCGGGCGCCGGGATCCGTGTCCAGCAACGCATGTTCCGCGCGCCCGCGGTCGCCCGCCCTCCAGCACTTTCTTAACTGGTAGCCGTGAAGATCATACGGGCTGCGCGCGGTCGTTCCGGCCGGCCAGTGCCGCTACGCCTCGCGCATGGTCCCGACGAGGTCTTCAACCAGGTCTTCCATCGCCACCATGGCGACCACGGCGCCGGTCTCGCCGGTCACCAACGCCAGATGGCTGTTGCTGCGGCGCATCCGGGACAGCGCGTCTGCCAGCGGCAGTGACCGGGACAGCCGCGGCAGCGGCCGCACCATCGCCAGATCGATCACCGTCCGCGGATCGTCGTCGAGCGTCAGCACATCCTTGATGTGCAGATATCCGACGAACACGCCGCTGACGCTGGCCACCGGAAACCGGGAGTAGCCGGTCTGGGCCAGGGCCTGCTCGACCGCCCCGACCGTCGGCCCCGAGCCCGCCGCGGCCACCGGAACCGCGTGCACCGCGGCGAGGGGGACGGCCACGTCACCGACCACGCGGTGGCGAATTTGCAGCGCCCGGGTCAGCCGGGTGCGTTCCTCGCGGTCCAGCAAGCCCTCGGACTCGGACTCCGCGATCATCTCGCTGAGCTCGACGGGTGAGACTGTGATCTCCAGCTCGTCCTTGGGTTCGACGCCGAACGCGCGCACCACCACGTTGGCGCATTTGTTGTAGAACACGATGAAGGGCCGGGCGGCCCGCACGTAGGCGAGGTACGGCGGCACGAGCAGCATCGCGGTGCGCTCCGGGCCGGCCAGTGCGATGTTCTTCGGCACCATTTCGCCCAGCAACACGTGCAGGGTCACCACGATCGCCAGCGCGATCGCGAACGACAGCGTGTGCAGCAGCGCCGGGTGAATTCCGGTCAGCCCCAGCGTCGTTCGCAGCAGATTGGACACCGCCGACTCCCCGATCCGCCCGAGCAGCAGCGACGCGGCCGTGACGCCCAACTGGGCACCGGCCAGCATCGACGGCAGTTGCTCCCCGGCGCGGATCACCGTGACCGCGGCCGCTTTGCCCTGCTCGGCCAGCGCCTCGAGGCGGTCGCGGCGCGCGGAGATCAGCGAGAACTCCGCGCCGACGAAGAACGCGTTCACCCCGATCAGCAGGCAGGCCAGCAGCAGGCCCATGGTGTCGCTCATCGGCGCCCCCCGGTGGCGGGGACCTCGCCGTGATTGCTCAGTTCGATCAGCTCCAGCAGGTCGATCCGGCGGCCGTCCATCCGGATGACCGTCGCCTGCCAGCGGGTCACCGCGTCCAGCAGGCCGTCGGCGTCCAGCGCGGGCAGCTTGACCGTGTCACCGGCCACCGGGATGTGACCGATCTCGCGCAGCACCAAGCCGCCGATGGTCTCGTAGGGGCCCTCCGGCGCGCGGAAACCGATGGCGGTGGCCACCTCGTCGATGCGCAGCAGGCCCGAGACCCGCCAGCCACTGCCGGCGGGCACCACGTCCGGGGTGGCGTCGTCGTGCTCGTCGCGGACGTCGCCGACGATCTCTTCGATCAGGTCCTCGACGGTCACCATGCCGGCGGTGCCGCCGTACTCGTCGACGACCAGCGCGGTCTGCAGGCTGTTGGCCCGGATCTCGGCCATCACCGCGTCGCCGTCCAGGGTGGACGGCACCTTCGGAACGGGTTGGGCCACCGTGACCAGCCGGGTGCGGGCCCGTTCGGTGCGCGGGATGGCGAACACCTGCTTCACGTGCACGATGCCGACCGTCTCGTCGAGGTCACCGTCGACGATGGGGAAGCGGGAGAAGCCGGACTCGGCGGCCGCGGTCACCAGGTCGGCGACCGTGTCGTCGGTCTGCAGCGCCACGATCTTGGAGCGGGGCGTCATCAGTTCCTCGGCGCTGAGCGTGCCGAATTGCAGCGAGCGGCGCACCAAGGCGGCCGTGGCGGCGTCCAGCGCGCCGCTGCGCGCCGACGAACGCACCAGCGACAGCAGCTCCTGCGGGGAGCGAGCCGACCGCAACTCCTCGGCGGGTTCGACGCCCAGCCGGCGCACGATCCAGTTGGCGGCGCCGTTGGTCAGGCGGATCGCCGGGGTCAGCAGCAGCGAGAACACCAACTGGGCGCTGACGACCGCGCGGGCCGTGGACAGCGGCCGGGCCACCGCGAGGTACTTGGGGACGAGCTCGCCGAACACCATCGACACCGAGGTCACGATCACCAGCACCACAAAGGCCATGAGCGCGTCGCCGACCTGGTCGGGTATGCCGATGGCATCCAGCCACGGGTGCGGCAGGTCGTCCACCATCGGATCGGTGAGGTAACCGGCCGCCAGGGTGGTGACCGAGATGCCCAACTGGGCGCCGGACAGTTGGAACGACAGCCGGTGGTGGGCGCGGCGGATCCAGCGGTCCCGCCGACCACCGCCGCGGGCGTTGGCCTCCACCGCGCTGCGGTCGAGGGTGGTCAGCGAGAACTCCGCGGCGACGAAGACGGCGTTGCCGAAAATGAGCACCGCGATCGCCACAACGCTGATCACGGTGACGGTGACGTTCATGACCTACGCCGCCCCGGCGGGAGAACGCCGATCAGGAGAAAAGGCGGCGGGGGAGGCTCCGCATCGCGCGGTTCGTCGGACGGCCCGTGCGCCCGCAAGCCGATGGCCTGCACGGGTGCCTGCGGCACGTCGATCCTTTCGCTGCCAGATGGCGGGGCGGTCGCGGTTGCTTCCGTCTTTGCTGTCTTATGCTAGCCCGGCCCGCCGCCGCACGGCGCCGCCCGGCGCGGGGCATGCCGACCGCCTCGGCTCATCGGCCCGGCCCAACTATGGTATGGCTAACCTTACCCGGTAGGCTCTGCGCACTATGCCCGACGCTCAGACGCCGTCCATTCACGTCCTGCCGCGCGAACGCTTCGACATCCCCGACGAGGTGGCTCGCATCCCCCGCCCACCGGTTCCCACGCTGGATCCACCCTTCGCCATGCGCGTGGCGCAGCTCGAGGACGTGGACATGGTGACCGAGTGGATGAATCGCCCGCATCTGGCGCAGGCCTGGGAATACGACTGGCCGGCGCCCCGGTGGCGCCAGCACCTGAGCGCCCAGCTGGACGGGACATATTCCCTGCCATTGCTCGGCAGCATCCGGGGCAGGGATTGCGCCTACCTCGAACTGTATTGGGGCGCAAAGGATCTGATCTCCCGTCACTACGACGCCGAGCCGTACGACCTGGGGCTGCACGCCGCGATCGCGGACCTGAAACTGGTGAACCGCGGCCTGGGCCCGATGCTGTTGCCCCGGATCGTGGCGAGCGTCTTCGCGCTCGAGCCCCGCTGCCGGCGGGTCATGTTCGACCCCGATCACCGCAACACCACCGCGCGCCGGCTGTGCGAGTACGCGGGATGCAAGTTCCTCGGCGAGCACGACACGACCAACCGGCGCATGGCGCTCTACGCGCTGGAAGCCCCGATCACCGACTCGTAGCCGCGGTAATCGGGCGCCATCGCGGCGGCCACCAACTCCCACAGCACCTCGTCGGTGCCGCCACCGACCCGGGCCAGCTTCATGTCGCGCCACCACGCCCCCAGCGGCGTCTCGTCGACGAGATACCCCGAGCCGCCGAAGATGTGCATGCACTCCGACATCACTTCCTCACCGAGGCGGGCCGCGGTCACCTTGACGCCCGCGGCGGCACGCAGCTCCAAACGGCCCTGCGCCGCGATGCCGTTCAGTCCGTGTCGCAGCAGATCGACGCGCGCCTGCAGATCCGCCATCCGCAGCCGCAACGCCTGATGCTCGAACAGCGTGTGGCCGA
Organism: Mycobacterium sp. 1482292.6; assembly: GCF_001672995.1. Lineage (NCBI taxonomy): Bacteria > Bacillati > Actinomycetota > Actinomycetes > Mycobacteriales > Mycobacteriaceae > Mycobacterium > Mycobacterium sp. 1482292.6. The sequence goes on from NZ_LZKV01000250.1 coordinate 49,372, forward strand.
ACTGGCGCCGAGTCATCATGCGGGCCAAGGTGATTCCGATCGCCCGTTGACACGATGCGGCGATCTGCCCGGCGATCGACATTCGTTCGTGCGCCAGCCCCCAGCTGATGGCGGCCAGCCCGGTGCCGGCCCGCGCGACCAGGGCATCGGCGGGCACCCAGGTGTCGATGTGCACGGCGGCGGTGTCCAGCGGCCCGGCGCCGAGCTTGTTGTAGGGCCGCTGCACGCTGACCTGCGCGGTGGGCACCGCGATCAGCGCGACGTTGCCGTGTTTGCTGGCCGAGTCGTGGTCGACGCTGCGGGCCACCACCATGATGTGGTCGGCGATGGGGGACAGCGACACGAACTTCTTGATGCCGCGAACGTCGAAACCGCCGTCCCGAGAGGATATTTCGGTGCGAACGATCTGCAGGTCCGACCCGCCCGACTCCTCGGAGGCCCCGATGCACAGCACGGCCTGGCCGCGGATCGCCCGCTCGCAGGTCTCCTTGAGGTAGTCCGACTTGCCGAATCGGCGCAGCACACAGATGGCCGAGTCGTGCAGGCTGACGCCGACCCCGATGCCGGCCGACGACAGCCCGCCCAGCGCCAGCGCCAGTTCCACCAACCGGGCCACGTCGGGCAGCGGTCCGGTGCCCCACTTGTGGCTGAACACGCCGCAGGCGCCCAGGTGCTCGATCAGCTCACGCGGAAAGCGTTGCTGTGCTTCGGCTTCGGCTGTCCAGGCCAGCACCCGGTCGTCGAACGCGCCGGCGAGCAGGCGCCGGTAGTCGTCGATGGTGGTGGCGGATGCCTCGGTCGGCATGGATGTTGTCGTCACTTAGTCCACCGCCTCTAGAGCGCGCCGGGCTTCCAGCCGGCGCAGTTTGCCCGACGACGTGCGGGGCAGCGACCCCGGTGCCATGAAGATCACGTCGGAGGGAACGACGCCGCACCTGGATGCGACGCGCTGAATGATTTCGGCGCGGGCACCCGCCTGATCCGCCCCGCGGAATTCGGCCGCGACGATCAGGCCCGGGCGCGCGGACCGTTCACCGGTGCCCAACGCCACCACGGCGCCCTCGCGGACCCCGCGGACGCCGGCGGCGACCGTCTCGATCTCGGTCGGGAAGATGTTGCGACCCGCGAGGGTGATGAGCTCCTTGGCCCGGCCGCACACCACCAGCCCGGCTTCGTCGAAGAAGCCGAGATCCCCGGTGGGAAGCCAGTTTTCGCGGTCCAGCGGCGGGTGGTCGCGGTACCCGTCCATCAGCGAGGCGCCCCGGATCTCGATCTCACCGATGTCGCCGTCGGCGTCGTCGTGCGGCGCGATGCGGATCTCGGTACCCGGAATCGGCTGGCCCAACACCGCGTGGCGACGCGTACCGGTCTCGCCGGCGACGCTGGCGACGCGCAGCCCGGTGCCCGGCGCCGGTACGGTGACGGCGCAGGTCGATTCGGCCAGCCCGTAGGACGGGGTCGCGGCGCCGGCGTCGAATCCGAACGGGGCCATCGCGTCGGCGAACCGTTGGAATCCCTCGCAGTCGACCGGTTCGCCACCGTTGATGGCCACCCGCACCGCGCCCAGGTCGACGTCGGACACCCGGCGGGCATACCTGCCCAGCAGGTTGTAGGCGAAGTTGGGCGCGGCGGTGATCGTCGTCCGGCTCTCCGAGAGCCAACTCAGCCAGCGAAACGGCGAGGCGGTGAAAGCCGCCGTCGGCGCCAGCCATAGCGACATCCCGCCCAGCACCGAGGCGAGCAGGAAGGACAGGCCCATGTCGTGATACAGCGGAAGCCACGAGCAGCCGACGTCGGCCGGCGTCACGCAGAGGCGCTGATTGAGGCCGCGCAGGTTGGCCAGCACCGCGCCCGCCGACAGCATGGCCGTCTTGGGCGAGCCGGTGGAACCCGCCGTGCCCTGCAAGATTGCCGGATTCCCGTCGGCGCCAACCGCGGCGCATGAGCGACCCGTATCTGCCGCTGCGGCAAGGCTTTCGATGACGATGTCGCCGGGCGGATCCAGCGCCTGCAAGCCGTCCAGCTGCGAGCCGTGGCTCAAGACGGTGCGCACGCCGATGCCGCTGAACCGGGCCAGCGTCGAGGCCGCCCATTGCCGGCCTTCGGCGCCGCGCACCGGACCGGGCAGGATCGACACGGCGGCGCCCGCGAGCCAGGCGCCCTGGATGGCGGCGACGAATTCGAGGGTCGGCTCGCCGACCAGCCCCACCGCGGCCGGGCGCCCCCGATCGAGCAGCCATGCGGCGATGCTCTCGGCCAGCCCGTGCACTTCCGGCCAGGGATGGTGGCCCCACGTCGACGTCTCGCGGTCGAAGACAACCAGTTCGCTGGTGCCCGTGCGCATCGCGTCCGTCAGCGCCGCGGCCAGTTCACTCATCGCGGGGTTTGGCGGCGATCGCGGCCTGCAGGTCCGCGACCGTGTCGCAGCTCAGCAGTTCCTCTTCAGACAGCGAGACGCCCAGCCGCTCCTCGATCGCCACCATGCCCACGGCGAAGGCCACCGAATCCAGTCCGACGTCGTCGACCAGCCGGGCGTCGGGCGTCACGCGGGCCGCGTCGACGTTGAGCTCGTCGCGCAGGATGCTGAGCAGCTCCGGGCTGACGTGGGCGGGGGAGGCCGAGGAGGCGGGGGAAGAGGAGGTCATGGCGCAGTAGATTAGCAGCCATAGTTAGGCAAGGCTAGCCTTACTATCGCCGTGTCACCATCCCTGCGGCAGCGGATGCCCCTCGGCGAAGCCCGCGGTCGACTGCACCCCGATCACCACCCGTTCGTACAGCTGCGCCAAGTTCGCGGCGCCGACATAGGTGCAGGTGCTGCGCACGCCGGAGGTGATGTGATCGAGCAGGTCCTCGACCCCGCCGCGGGCCGGATCCAGCCCCATCCGGGACGTCGAAATCCCCTCCTCGAACAGCGCCTTGCGGGCCCGGTCGAACGCCGTGTCCGCCCCGCTGCGCGCAACCACCGCACGCTTGGAGGCCATGCCGTAGCTCTCCTTATACGGCTGGTCGTCGCGATCGCGCATCAGGTCGCCGGGCGACTCGTAGGTGCCGGCGAACCACGACCCGATCATCACGTTGGAGGCTCCGGCGGCCAGCGCCAGCGCCACGTCCCGCGGATGCCGGACGCCGCCGTCGGCCCACACGTGCCCACCCAGTTCCCGTGCCGCCGACGCGCATTCGACAACAGCGGAGAACTGGGGGCGGCCGACACCGGTCATCATCCGGGTGGTGCACATCGCCCCCGGCCCGACGCCGACCTTGACGATGGTCGCCCCGGCGTCCAGCAGGTCACGGGTGCCGTCGGCCGAGACGACGTTGCCGGCCACCAGCGGCACCCCCAGCTGCAGCGCCGCGACCGTCCGGATCGCCTCGATGGTCTTGACCTGGTGCCCGTGCGCCGTGTCGATCACCAGCACGTCGATCCCGGCCTCGACCAGCGATCGCGCCTTGGCTCCGACGTCGCCGTTGATGCCGACGGCCGCGCCCACCCGCAGCCGCCCGCGCGCGTCGACCGCCGGGGTGTACAGCCCCGCGCGGATGGCGCCGGTGCGGGTCAGCACGCCGGCCAGCGTGCCGTCGGCGTTCGTCACCACCGCGACACCGAGGGGTGACTGCTCGAGCAGGTCGAAGACCTTGCGCGGCTCGGTCCCCACCGGGGCGCTGACGAAATCGGTCAAGGCGACGTCGCGCACCCGGGTGAAGCGGTCCACGCCCAGGCACGATGACTCGCTGACCAGGCCTAGTGGACGGCCCTCGAAGGTCACCACCGCGACCCCGTGCGCGCGCTTGTGGATCAGCGCCGTGGCGTCGGACACCGAATCGTCGGGCCCGAGCACTACCGGGGTGTCGAGCACCAGGTCGCGGCTCTTGACGAACTCCACCGTCTGCTGCACCGCGGTGATGGGGAGGTCCTGCGGCAAGATGACGAGGCCCCCGCGGCGCGCCACCGTCTCGGCCATCCGCCGCCCCGCCACCGCGGTCATGTTGGCGACGACGACGGGGATCGTGGTGCCCGAACCGTCCTCGGTGGACAGGTCGACGTCGAAGCGGGACGCGACCTCCGAACGGTTCGGCATCACGAACACGTCGTTGTAGGTCAGGTCGTATGCGGGTCGGTGCCCGTCGAGAAACCTCATCGCAGTCGCCCCACCAAACTCACGCCCCCTTCACGCCAGTGCTGTCCCCGCTACGCGGGCACTTCGGTGCGATCCCCGCTCCACAGCGTGTGGAAACGCTTGGCCGGGTCGTCGTCGACGCGGCCGTAGGTGTGCGCGCCGAAGAAGTCGCGCAGGCCCTGGGTGAGTGCGGCCGGCAGCCGCTCGGTGCGCAGCGCGTCGTAGTAGGACAACGCCGACGAGAACCCGGGGATCGGGATGCCGAGTTCGGTGGCCTTCACCACGACGCGGCGCCAGCTGTCGATCGATTCCTCGATGGCGCTGCGGAAGTACGGCGCGACGATGAGCGTCGGCAGGTCGGGGTTCTCGTCGAACGCCTCTTTGATCCGGTTGAGGAACTTCGCCCGGATGATGCAGCCGCCGCGCCAGATGGTCGCCATGTCGCCGGGGGTGATGTCCCAGTCGTACTCGGCGCTGCCGGCCTGGATCTGGTTGAAGCCCTGGGCGTAGGCGATGATCTTCGACGCGTACAGCGCCTTGCTCACGTCGTCGATGAATTGCGCTGCGTCGCTTGGCTTCTCGCCCAGCTGGCCGGACGCCAGCCCGGTAGTCGCCTTGCGCTGCGCCACCGAGCCCGACAGCGCGCGGGCGAACACCGCCTCGGCGATGCCGGTCACCGGTACGCCGAGATCCAGGGCGGACTTCACGGTCCAGCGCCCGGTGCCCTTCTGTTCGGCCTCGTCGAGGATGAGGTCGACCAGCGGCTTGCCGGTCTTGGCGTCGGTCTGGCGCAGCACCTCGGCGGTGATCTCGATGAGAAAACTGTCCAGGTCGCCCTTGTTCCACTCGGCGAACACGTCGGCGATCTCGGGGGCGGTCTTGCCGAGCCCGTCGCGCAACAGCTGGTAGGCCTCGCCGATCAGCTGCATGTCGGAGTACTCGATGCCGTTGTGCACCATCTTGACGAAGTGCCCGGCGCCGTCGGGGCCGATGTGGGTGCAGCACGGCACGCCGTCGACGTGTGCGGAGATCTCCTCGAGCAGCGGGCCCAGCGACTCGTACGACTCGGCCGGGCCGCCGGGCATGATCGACGGGCCGTTGAGCGCGCCCTCTTCGCCGCCGGAGATGCCGGCGCCGACGAAGTGCAGCCCGCGCTCCCGGATGGCCTTCTCCCGGCGGATGGTGTCGGTGTAGAGGGCGTTGCCGCCGTCGATGATGATGTCGCCTTCTTCCATGGCGTCCGCGAGCTCGTTGATGACGGCGTCGGTGGGCTCACCGGCCTTGACCATGATCAGCACCCGGCGCGGCTTTTCCAGCGCGTCCAGGAATTCGGCGATGGTCTCCGATCGCACGAACGTGCCCTCGTCGCCGTGCTCTTTGAGCAGCGCGTCCGTCTTGGCGATCGACCGGTTGTGCAGGGCCACCGTGTAGCCGTGCCGGGCGAAGTTGCGGGCGATGTTCGAACCCATCACGGCCAGGCCCGTGACGCCGATCTGCGCGGTGCCGGTCTTGGATCCGGAGTGGGCATCCGACGAACTCATGTTGTCGCCTCTCAAGTTGGAGAACTTTCACCAAAAGCTTTCGGTGACACTGTGGCACAGCGAACAGTCAGGCGCCCGGGGTGATCGGTTCTCGGCGGTGTCAGAGGTTGAACAGGCGTTGCAGCTCGGTGAGCCACGGGACGGCCAGCGCGACCGTGGGCACGACGAATACCGCGGCCGCGGCCAGGTATGCGGCCGCCGACAGCAGCGGACTGTTGCCGCGTCCGCCCAGGCGGCGCACTCGCAGCACCGTGCTGGGACCGCTGGCCGCCAACGCACCCGACGGGGCCCGGCCGGACGCGCAGGCGACCAGCGCCCGGGCCAGGGGAGCGCGACCCGCGGCGCGCACCGCCGCGTCGTCGGCGAGCAGCTCGACCAGCAGCTGGACGGCGCCGAGCGCGTTGGCGCTGCGGACCAGCCGCGGGAAGGCCGCGTGCACGGCGGTGAAGGCCTCCAGCACCAGGTCGTGCCGCGCCCGAAGGTGGGCGCGCTCGTGGGTGAGGATCGCCTCCACTTCGGCGTCGGCGAGGGTGCTCAGCGTCCCCTCGCTGACCACCACGCGGCTGCGCACGCCGGGCAGGCAGTAGGCCAGCGGTTGTGGGACGTCCAACACACGAAGATCGCGGGTGCGGGCGCAGGGCTGCGACAGCGCGGCACCGTGGCCGACCCCGACCAGGTCGACCACCATGCGGTGGTGGGCCCGTCGCTTCCGGTTGGCGATGGCCACCCGGACCACAGCGACCATCAGCCGGGCGCCGACCAGCACGGTCAGGGCGAACACGCTGACGTACGCGATCCACAGCGGCCAGCCGAGGCGCTCGGCGGCGCCGACGATGCTGGTCGTGGGTCGCCCGTCGCGGCCGGGCATCAACAGCCGGGTGGCGATCGCGATGCCGGCGCTGAACGCCGACAGCACCGCGGCCAGTGCGACCGCCTGCCAGAGCACCATGGCGGCGCGGGGAGCGCGCAGCGGCCAGCGCGCGCGTGCCAACATCGCCGGCACCGGACCGGTCAGTAGCACCGCGAGAATGGTGAAAGCCAGCGCGGACACACTGTCAGTGTCCCTCAGGCCTCCGGTGCAGCGCCAGCAGATGGTGAGTTATTGCGTTGATTGGCTTCCAGTTCGGCGAGCGCGCGCCGCAGCGCCTCCGCCTCGTCGGCGCCGACCCGTTCGACGAAGTGCACCAGCGCGGCCTGCCGGCCCCCGGGATCCTCGGCTTGGGCCAGCGCGTCCACCATGAGTCCGGCGACCAGCTCGTCGCGACCATGAACAGGCGCATACCGGTGCGCCCGGTCGTCCCGGATCTGCGAGACCAGGTTCTTCTTGGCCAGCCGTTGCAGCACGGTCATGATCGTGGTGTAGGCGAGATCGCGCTGCGCCGACAACGCCTCATGGACCTGGCGAACGGTCTGAGGCTCGGGCGTGGACCACAGGTGGTCCATGACGGCCCGTTCCAGATCCCCCAGCCGAGTCAGTTTGGCCATAGTTCGTTCATCTCCTGAGCGTCGAAACCAGCGTACTCCGGCTTACTACCGACGGTCGTACGGAAGGCTGACAAACCACTGTGTCGGCCGACGCGCGCGCCCCCGGGGCGAACAAGAAGAACAATACCCCTTGCGAAGTTAGGGCAGCCTTGCCTATGCTGATCGAGTCGAGCGATAACAGACCGTGTGAGTGTCCTGAGGGCTGCAGCGACCCCCGGTCTACTCGATCGGCGAGCCCCGTGCCAACAGGTACGGGGCTCAGCCGTTTTCGGGGCCAAAGTCCCACGGCGAAAACGCTTGCGGGCCATGGTGTAGACACATGGACGTGCCAGAGCCGCAGAATGCCATTATCCCGCCGGACTTCTCCGCACCCTTCGACCGCGAGATCGGGCTGCAGTTCACCGAACTCAGCCCCGACGGTGCGCGGGCCCAACTCGAGGTCACGCCCAAGCTGTTGCAGCCGATGGGTTTGGTGCACGGCGGCGTTTACTGCTCGATGATCGAAAGCATGGCGAGCGTGGCCGCCTACACCTGGCTGGCCACCCGCGGCGGCGGAAACGTGGTGGGCGTCAACAACAACACCGACTTCTTGCGCTCGATCGGCTCGGGCATGGTGTACGGCACCGTCGAGCCGATCCACCGCGGCCGCAGCCAGCAGTTGTGGTTGGTCACCATCACCGACGACGACGACCGCGTCGTCGCCCGCGGTCAGGTGCGGCTGCAGAACCTCGAGCTCCGCTGAGCGGCGCCCGTCACGCCGTCATTGAATTGCGCTGTCGGGCAAGCTAGCTGGCGCGTCTGGCCGCCGGCCGGTTGGCCTCGGCGGCGACCACCGCCAACTGTTCCAGCCGCGTCCGGGCGAACGCCTGCTGCTCGGTGATGGTGAGCTGGCCGCGACGGGTGCTCAGGAACGTCACCGTCCAGGACAGCAGGGTGCTGATCTTGGTCTTGAACCCGACCAGGTACACCAGGTGCAGCACCAGCCAGGCGAACCAGGCGAACAGCCCGCTGAACTCGACCGGGCCGATCTTGGCGACCGCGGAGAACCGCGACACCGTGGCCATGGAGCCCTTGTCGAAGTACTGAAAGGGCTCCCGGTCGGCCGGGTTGGCGCCGCCGAGCTCGGCCTTAATGGTGCTGGCGACGTACTTGGCGCCCTGGATGGCGCCCTGCGCCACGCCGGGCACGCCTTCGACGGCGGCCAGGTCGCCGATGACGAACACGTTCGGGTGGCCGGGGACCGACAGGTCGGGCAGGACCTTGACGCGGCCTGCGCGGTCGAGTTCGACCGACGACTGGTCGGCGAGGTCGCGACCCAGCGGGCTGGCGGACACGCCGGCGGACCAGACCTTGCACGCCGACTCGATGCGCCGGACGGTGCCGTCGGAGTCCTTGACCGTGATGCCGTTGCGGTCGACGTCGGTCACCATCGCACCCAGCTGGATCTCCACGCCCATCTTTTCCAGCCGGGCCGCCGCCCGCTGACCCAGCTTGTCGCCGAAGGGCGGCAGCACGGCGGGAGCGGCGTCGAGCAGGATCACCCGGGCCTTGGTCGAGTCGATGTGCCGGAAGGAGCCCCGCAACGTGTCCTTCGCCAATTCCGCTATCTGCCCGGCCATTTCGACGCCGGTGGGGCCGGCCCCGATGACGGTGAACGTCAGCAGCTTGGCCCGCCGCTCCGGATCGCGAGAGCGCTCGGCCTGCTCGAACGCGCTCAGGATCCGGCCGCGCACCTCGAGCGCGTCGTCGATCGACTTCATGCCCGGCGCGAACTCCGCGAAATGGTCGTTGCCGAAATAGGACTGGCCCGCGCCGGCGGCGATGATCAAGCTGTCGTAGGGGGTGTCGTAGGTGTGCCCGAGCAGGTCGGACACCACGAACTTGCCCTCCAGGTCGATGTGGGTGACGTCACCGAGCAGCACCTGGACGTTGCGCTGTCTGCGCAGGACGACCCGGGTGGGGGGTGCGATATCGCCTTCGGACACAATGCCCGTCGCCACCTGGTACAGCAGCGGCTGGAAAAGGTGGTGCGTGGTGCGGGCGATCAGCTTGATGTCGACGTTGGCGTGCTTGAGCTTCTTGGCCGCGTTCAGTCCGCCGAAGCCGGAGCCGATGATGACGACCTGGTGACGACGCTCCGGTCCATCTGTGGTTCCTGGCTGGGGGCTCATGTTTCCGCTGCTCCTGACGGGGGCTCCTGGACGCGCGACTGCAGTCAAAGACCACGCTAGTCAGGCGGATACCCCCAAACCTAGTTGGCAACATGTGTAATCAAACACATCGTCTGTATCACTGCTGGTCGCCCAACGTGATACTCGTCATGCTCCGCCGACCGGGGCGCTGAGCTGGCGAAAGACCTACCGGCCCACCAGCGGACGCAGTGCCGCGCCGGCCGCCTCGATGACGCCGGGCGTGTAGGCGGGCAGGTTGATGATGACGCCGTCGATGCCCGCGTCGATCACCTTGGACTTGAGCTGATCGGCGACCGCGTCCGGCGTGCCGGCCACCATGCGCTGCGTCATCTCGGCGGGGATCTGGTCGAGGCTCGCGTTGTCGTCGATCAGGGCCGTGATCAGCGCGCTGGTCTCCAGGGTGGCGGGGTCGCGGCCCACCTCTTCGCAGGACCGGCGCACGGCGTCCACCTTGCGCGGCAGTTCGTCGAAGCCCGCGATCACGTTGAGGTGGTCGAAGTGCCGGGCGGCGAGCGGGATCGTCTTCTTCTCCCCGCTGCCGCCGATCATCAGCGGAATGTGTTCCCGGAAGCGGGGATTGGCGAACGCCTCGCTGGTCTGGTACCACTGGCCCGAGACGGTGGCCCGCTCGCCGGAGATCATCGGCAAGATGATCTGCAGGGCCTCGTCGAGCCGGTTGAACCTGTCGGTGAAGGTGCCGAATTCGAAGCCCAACTGGTCGTGCTCGAGCTGGAACCATCCGGTGCCGATGCCCAGGATCGCCCGTCCCTGGCTGACGACGTCCAGCGTGGTGATGATCTTCGCGAGCAGGCTCGGGTTTCGATACGTATTGCCGGTCACCAGCGTGCCCAGCTGCACCCGCTCGGTGGCGGTGGCCAGCGCCCCCAGTACGGTATAGGCCTCCAGCATCGGCTGGTCGGGTGAACCCAACATCGGCAGTTGGTAGAAGTGGTCCATCACGAAAACCGAGTCGAATCCGGCTGATTCGGCTTCGCGGGCCTGGGCGACGACGGTGGGGAAGAGTTGTTCAACCCCGGTGCCGTAGGAAAAGTTGGGAATCTGCAGACCGAGTCGAATAGCCACGAGAATCACCGTAGCGATCGGCCCTGCCCGAAAGAAGGGCGCGCGGCGTGTTACGCGTCAGGCGAAACGGGCCAGCGCGCCGTGGCTCACGTGCAACGTCTGGCCGGTGATGTGGCGGGCCGCCGAGGTGGTCAGGAACAGCGCCAACCGGGCGGCCTCCGCGGACACCGGCGCCGGCGTGCGCGACAACCCGTCGTAGCCGGCCTCGGCGCTGCGTCCGCTCGCCACCACGTTGACGGTGATGCCGCGGGTGCCGAAGATGCCCGCCTGGCCCGCGGCCCAGTTCGACAGCGCGGCCTTGATGGCGGCGTCGGCGCTGCCGGCCGGTGGGTTCTCGGGCACCACACTGATGATCGAGCCGCCCGAGCGCAGGTGATCACCGATGGCCTGGACGGTCAGCACCGCGGAAAGCACCGCCGCGTCAAGGGCCTTGCGCCAGGCGTTGGCGGTGTCGGCGATCGAATAGGTGCGTGGGTCGCCGGCCTCCCAGGTGGGCGCCGGCACGTGGACGATGGTGTCCAGGTGATGCGGGAACAGCGGACGGGCCTCTTCCAGGCTGGCCGGGTCGGTGGTGTCGCAGACGATCGACTCGACCTCCAGCTCCTTGGCGGCGATCTCCAGGTCGCTCTTGCGCGCACCCACCAGGGTCACCTTGTGGCCGTCGTCGCGGAAGCCCTCGGCCACCGTGCGTCCCAGCTCCGTGTCTCCGCCGGTAACCAGCACCTCCACCGCCATGACCTCCTCGTGTGCACGCGCGTTATGGCGTCGATCCCCGGATATGTTACTGGACAGTAGCTAGCCGGCGAAACTTTCGCCGGCGCGACGCGCGGATCAGTTGCGTAACTATTCGGGCGTCACTTTCCCGCGCACTTTCTTGCGGCGATTCAACCGCCGAGCGCACCGCATTATCGGCGGGCTAGGGTGCATCCATGCGTCGGATCGGGATCCTGGCCGCTGTGGTTTCGACGGTGCTGGCAGCGGGGCCGATCGGGTGCGGTTCGCAGCCCGCGCAGCCCGCGCAGGCCTCGGGCAAGGTGGTGGTGTTCGCCGCGGCGTCGCTCAAGCCGGCGTTCACCCAGATCGGCCAGCAGTTCACGGCCCAGAATCCGGGCGCGGGCGTCGACTTCGAGTTCGCCGGCTCCTCCGATCTGGCGACCCAGCTGACGCAGGGCGCAACGGCCGACGTGTTCGCCTCGGCCGACACCGCCCAGATGGATGCGGTCAGCAAGGCCGGCTTGCTGGCCGGCGACCCGACGAACTTCGCGTCGAACACCCTGGTCATCGTCACCGCTCCGGGCAACCCCAAGCGAATCGGCTCCTTCGCCGATCTGGCCAGACCCGGCCTCAACGTGGTGACCTGCCAGCAGCCGGTGCCGTGCGGGGCGGCGGCCCGCCGCGTCGAAGACCGCACGGGCGTGCGCCTCAACCCGGTCAGCGAGGAACCCAGCGTGACCGACGCCCTCACCAAGGTCACCAGCGGCCAGGCCGACGCCGCGCTGGTCTATGTCACCGACGCCAAGAACGCCGGCGCCAAGGTGGCGAGCGTGGCCTTCCCGGAGGCCGCCGCCGCGGCGAACGTCTATCCCATCGGCGTGCTGAAGAACGCGCCGCTCGCCGCGCAGGCGCACAAGTTCGTCGACTTGGTGACCTCGCCGACCGGGCAGCAGATCCTGGTCCAGGCCGGCTTCGCGAAACCCTGAGCCGCCCGTGCACCGGCCGACGGACCTGCCCCGCTGGGTGTACCTCCCCGCGGCGGCGGGGGCCGTCTTCGTGGTGCTGCCGTTGCTGGCCATCGCGGTCAAGGTCGACTGGCCGCACTTCTGGTCGCTGATCACCAGCTCGTCGTCGAAAACGGCGCTGTTGCTGAGCCTGAAGACCGCCGCCGCCAGCACGGCGCTGTGCGTGGTCTTCGGGGTGCCGATGGCGCTGGTGCTGGCGCGCAGCACGGCGCGGGTGGTCCGGTTGCTGCGGCCGCTGATCCTGCTGCCCCTGGTGCTGCCGCCCGTGGTCGGTGGCATCGCGCTGCTCTACGCGTTCGGCCGGCTGGGGCTGCTCGGCCGGTACCTGGAGGCCGCCGGTGTCGGGATCGCGTTCAGCACCACCGCCGTGGTGCTGGCCCAGACCTTCGTCTCGCTGCCGTTCCTGGTCATCTCCCTCGAGGGCGCCGCGCGCACCGCCGGCGCCGACTACGAGCTGGTGGCCGCGACGCTGGGGGCGCGCCCGAGCGTCGTGTGGTGGCGGGTCACCCTGCCGCTGCTGTTGCCGGGCGTGGTGTCGGGGGCGGTGCTGGCCTTCGCCCGCTCGCTGGGCGAATTCGGGGCGACACTGACCTTCGCGGGATCCCGCCAGGGGGTGACCCGCACGCTGCCGCTGGAGATCTACCTGCAGCGGGTGACCGACGCCAATGCCGCTGTGGCGCTGTCGATCCTGCTGGTGGTGGTGGCGGCCCTGGTGGTGCTGGGCCTGGGCACCCGCCGGCTGGCCGGGGCCGACACGGGGCAACCGTGAGCGAATTGCAGCTGCGCGCGATCGTCGCGGACCGCGGGGTGGACGTGGAGTTCGAGGTATCCGCGGGCGAGGTGCTCGCCGTGCTCGGCCCCAACGGCGCCGGCAAATCGACGGTGCTACACGTCATCGCGGGGCTACTTCGGCCCGACCACGCGGTGGTGCGGCTGGGGGACCGGGTCCTGACCGACACCGCGGCCGGCGTCAGCGTGCCGACACACGACCGCCGGGTCGGGCTGCTGCTGCAGGATGCGCTGCTGTTCCCGCACATGAGTGTTGCCGCCAACGTCGGTTTCGGACCGCACAGCCGTCGGGCGCGGTGGCGGGCGGGTCGCACCGCAAGATCCGACACGGCGCTGGGGTGGCTGCGCGAGGTGGACGCGGAGGGCCTGGCCGACCGGAAGCCGCGCCAGCTGTCCGGCGGGCAAGCGCAGCGGGTCGCGATCGCCCGGGCGCTGGCCGCCGAACCAGACGTGTTGCTGCTCGACGAACCGCTGGCCGGGCTCGACGTCGCCGCGGCGGCCGCGATCCGGGCCGTGCTGCGCAGGGTGATCACCCGCACCGGCTGTGCGGCGGTCCTGGTCACCCACGACCTGCTGGACGTGTTCACCCTGGCCGATCGCGTCCTGGTGCTGGAGTCGGGCACAATCGCCGAAATCGGGCCGGTGCCAGACGTTCTCACCGCACCACGCAGTCATTTCGCGGCCCGGATCGCGGGCATCAACCTGGTGAACGGAACCGTCGGCCGGGACGGCTCGCTGCACGCGGACTCCGGTGTCCGCTGGTATGCGGCCCCTGCACAGGGCGGCGAAGCCTTTTCGCCCGAGCAGCATGCGATCGCGGTGTTTTCGCCGACGGCGGTGGCCGTCTACCGCGATCGGCCGCACGGCAGCCCCCGCAACACCGTCGAGGTCACCGTCGCGGAGCTGGATGTCCGCGGCCCCGCGGTCTTGGTGCGCGGTACTCAGCAACCCGACGGCGCCCCGGGCCTGGCCGCGGAGATCACCGTCGACGCCGCTTCGGAGCTGCAGTTGGCGCCCGGCGACCGGGTGTGGTTCTCCGTCAAGGCGCACGAAGTGGCGCTGCATCCCGCCGCCCGGTGACGGCGCCGCGCGGGGCCGCGCCGCCCGACGAAGGTTGCACATTGGCAACATCGGTAAATCCGCGCAGCATTCGTCGCAATGCATCCTTGCGTCACAGCGGTAACACGGTAGGTTCGTCGCCATGGAGCAGGTGGATCCGACCTCGACCCGTCGCAAAGGATTGTGGACGACCCTGGCAATCACCACGGTGACCGGCGCCAGCGCCGTCGCCATCGCGTTGCCGGCAACCTCGAACGCCGATCCCGAGGTGCCGACCCCGGTCCCGCCAACCACGGCCACGGCTCCACCCGGCGCCCCGGCGCCCACGGTGCCGCCGGCCGCCCAGGCGCCGAACGGGCAACCGGCACCCGGCGATCCCAACGCCGCCCCGCCGCCGCCGCTCAACCCGAACGGCGCACCGCCGCCGCCCGTCGACCCGAACGCCCCGCCGCCACCGCCGGCCGATCCGAACGCCGGGCGGATCACCAACGCGGTCGGGGGATTCAGCTACGTCCTGCCCGGCGGCTGGGTGGAGTCGGACGCGTCGCACCTCGACTACGGCTCGGCGCTGCTGAGCAAGGTCACCGGCCCGCCGCCGGCGCCCGACCAGCCACCGGCCGTCGCCAATGACACCCGCATCGTGATGGGCCGCCTGGACCAAAAGCTCTACGCGAGCGCGGAAGCCAACAATGCCAAGGCCGCCGTGCGGCTGGGCTCGGACATGGGCGAGTTCTTCATGCCCTATCCCGGCACCCGGATCAACCAGGACGCCACGCCGCTCACCGGGAGCAACGGCAGCACCGGCAGCGCGTCGTATTACGAAGTGAAGTTCAGCGACGCGTCCAAGCCAAACGGCCAGATCTGGACCGGGGTCATCGGCGCGGCCAACGGCGGGACCGCCCAACGCTGGTTCGTGGTGTGGCTCGGAACCTCGAACGACCCGGTGGACCGGGGCGCGGCCAAGGCGCTCACCGAGTCGATCCAGGCGTGGACACCGCCGGCGGCACCGGCGCCGGCTCCGGGAACCCCCGCGGCGCCGGGCGCCCCGGCTGCGCCCGCACCGGCACCCGGGGCAGTGCCACCGGCCGCCCCGGCGGCGCCGGCCGCCCCTGGTGCCCCAGCGCCGGCTCCCGCGGCCCCCGCGGCGCCCGGAGCACCGGCGCAGGCTCCGGGTGGGGCGCCCGCCTCCGAGGTGAGCCCGCCCCCCACGCCGACACCGCAGCAGACCCTGTCGGCCTGACAGCTCCGCCGACCGGTTCGGCCGCGACGGAAACCGACTGGTCAACCGTCTCCGATTCGGCACTCATTTCGTGACCCAAACTGGGTATACCGGAATGACGCCCAGCAAATAGCTGGGCTTTGCCAGCGATTGCAAGGAGACTTTCATGACTGTCATGGCAGCAACCGAATTTCTTGCCCGCTCCACCACTTTGACCAGCGTCGGCTGGATCGGCTACATCATCATCGGCGGTCTCGCCGGAGCGCTCGCCAGCAGGATCATCCGGGGCAGCGGGGCCGGCATCCTGATGGACATCGTCATCGGCATCGTCGGCGCCCTGATTGGTGGATTCATCCTGAGCTTCTTCGTCAACACCGCGGGCGGCGGGATCATCTTCACCTTCTTCACCGCGCTGCTCGGCGCCGTGCTCCTGCTCTGGGTCGTCGGCTTGGTGCGACACAGGACGTAGGGCTTAACCCGTTGCGGCCGTGGTGGTTAGCGGCATGATGGATTGATGCCTCCACCGGTGACCACCACGGCAATGCGCGCCTGGCGCGTACGTCGACCCGGGCCGATGAACACCGGCCCGCTGGAGCAAGTCACCACCGAGATACCGCGCCCCGGACCGTCCGAACTGCTGGTGGCCGTGCGCGCCTGCGGCGTCTGCCGCACCGACCTGCATGTCACCGAGGGCGACCTGCCGGTGCACCGCGACCGGGTCACTCCCGGCCATGAGGTGGTTGGTGAAGTCATCGAGATGGGCGCCGAGGCCGCCGGCGAATTCCGGGTGGGGGATCGGGTCGGCATCGCCTGGTTGCGCCACACCTGCGGCGTCTGCAAATACTGTCGTCGCGGCGACGAGAACCTGTGCCCCCAGTCCCGCTACACCGGTTGGGACGCCGACGGCGGCTACGCCGAATTCGCCACCGTCCCGGCGGCATTCGCGCACCCACTGCCGAGCGGCTACAGCGACAGCGAGCTGGCGCCGCTGCTGTGCGCGGGCATCATCGGCTACCGCTCGTTGTTGCGCGCCGAGCTTCCACCCGGCGGCCGCCTGGGCCTCTACGGCTTCGGCGGCAGCGCGCACATCACCGCGCAGGTGGCGTTGGCGCAAGGCGCCGAGGTGCACGTGATGACCCGCGGAGCCCCAGCGCAGGAACTGGCGTTGCAGCTCGGCGCCGCGTCGGCTCAGGGCGCGGCCGATCCACCGCCGGTGCCGCTGGATGCCGCGATCCTGTTTGCCCCGGTGGGGGATCTGGTGCTGCCCGCGCTCGAGGCGCTGGACCGCGGCGGGACCCTGGCCATCGCCGGGATCCACCTGTCCGATATCCCGACCCTGAACTACCAGCGCCACCTGTTCCAGGAACGCCAGGTCCGATCGGTCACGTCCAACACCCGGGCCGACGCGCGGGCCTTCCTCGACTTCGCGAGCAAACACCACATCGAGGTGACGACGCCGGAATATCCGCTGGGACAGGCCGATCGGGCGCTGGCGGATCTGAGCGCCGGGCGCATCGCCGGTGCGGCGGTGCTGCTGGTGTGAACCCGGTCAGGCGGACAGGTGCCACACCAGTGCGGCCGCCAGCGCGCCAAGGCCGTTCAATGACCAGTGCAACGCGATCGGCGCGATCAGGCTGCCGCTGCGCCGGCGCAGCCAGCTGAAGACGAACCCGGCCGCCCCGGTGGCCAGCACCGCGCCGGTCACCCCCGCCGCCATCCCCACGATCCCGCCGCCGAACAGCCGGGTGAAGCCGACGTTGCTGCTGGTCAACCCGAACGACGTCGCGACGTGCCACAGCCCGAACAACAGCGAGCCGGCCAGCGCGACGCCGCGAAAGCCCCAGGCCCGGTTGAGCGTTCCGTGCAGCACGCCGCGGAAGGCCAGCTCCTCGGGAATCACGGTCTGCAGCGGGATGATGACCATCGAGGCGATCAGCGCCCCGGAGATGGTGGCGTAGCGGTTGTTCATGAACATCGGCCGGGTGGCCGGCAGCAGGACGCCCGCCGCGATCACCGCGGCCACGACGACCACGGCGGCCACCGCGTAACCCAGGCCGGGCTTCCAGTGCTCGCGGCCCAGACCCAGGTCCGCCCAGCCCAGGCCGCGCCACCGCATCAGGACCACCAGGCCGACGGCCGCGGCGGGCACGGTCGCGATGCTCGCCCACGGCGTGGTGAAGTGCGCGATCAGGTTGGTCAGCACCAGCACCGCGACGACGACGGCGATGTCGAGGTGGATCCGGAATCGGTGCGGCGCCGCCAGTGGGGACACCAGGGGCTCGATGCGGGCGGTCCCGGTGGCGTCAGGCATCCGACCAGCTTACCGGCGCCGGTCCCGCCTCGACGTTCGACGAGGTGGCCGTCACGATCCCGGTGGCGCCGAAACGCGGTGTCAGCCCGGGTCGCTCGGCGACCAGGTCCAGCCGGAGATCTTCGGGTCGTCCTCGCCATGCTCGCGGGTGTACATCCGCGCGGCCAGGCGGGCGTCGACCATGCGCTGGCGCAGCATGGCGGCGCGACTGGCCAGCCCGTCCACCCGGTCGATCACGTCGATGACCAGGTGGAAGCGGTCCAGGTCGTTGAGCATCACCATGTCGAAGGGCGTGGTCGTGGTGCCGCGCTCCTTGAAGCCGCGCACGTGCAGGTGGGCGTGGTTGGTGCGGCTATAGGTGAGCCGGTGGATCAGCCAGGGATAGCCGTGGTAGGCGAAGATCACCGGCTTGTCCCGGGTGAACAGCGCGTCGAACTCGCGGTCCGGCAGGCCGTGTGGGTGCTCGGAGTCCGGCTGCAGCCGCATCAGGTCGACGATGTTGATCACCCGCACCCCCAGGTCCGGCAGCTCGCGGCGCAGGATGTCGGCGGCGGCCAGCGTCTCGAGCGTGGGGATGTCGCCCGCGCAGGCCAGCACCACGTCGGGTTCGTCGGTGGCGGTGCTCGCCCAGTCCCAGATGCCCAGGCCGCGGGTGCAGTGCGCGATGGCTTCGTCCATGCCGAGGTAGGCCAGCGCGGGCTGCTTGCCGGCCACGATGACGTTGATGTAGTCGCGGCTGCGCAGGCAGTGGTCGGCCACCGAGAGCAGGGTGTTGCCGTCCGGCGGCAGGTAGACGCGGGTCAGCTCGGGACGTTTGTTGGCGACGAGGTCGATGAACCCCGGGTCCTGGTGGGACGCGCCGTTGTGGTCCTGGCGCCAGACGTGCGAGCTCAGCAGGTAGTTGAGCGACGCGATGGGGCGCCGCCACGGGAGTTCCCGGCTGGTGGCAAGCCATTTCGCGTGCTGGTTGAGCATCGAGTCGACGATGTGCACGAACGCCTCGTAGCAGTTGAACAGCCCGTGCCGGCCGGTCAGCAGGTAGCCCTCCAGCCAGCCCTGGCACAGGTGCTCGGAGAGCACCTCCATCACCCGGCCGTCGGGGGCGAGGTGTTCGTCGTCGGGCTCGACCTCCGAGAGCCACACCTTGTCGGTCGAGCCGTAGACGGCGTCGAGCCGATTCGACGCCGTCTCGTCGGGCCCCATCAGCCGGAACCGATCCCGGTTGCGGGCGATCACGTCGCGCAGGAACGTGCCCAGCACCCGGGTGGCCTCGTGCGTGGCGGCCGCCGGCCGCTCGACGGCCACGGCGTAGTCGCGGAAGTCCGGCAGGTCCAGGTCGTGCAGCAGCAGGCCGCCGTTGGCGTGCGGGTTGGCGCTCATCCGCCGATCGCCGGTGGGCGCCAGGACCCGCAATTCCTCACGTAGCCTGCCGTTTTCGTCGAACAGCTGCTCAGGGGCGTAGCTGCGCAGCCACTCCTCGAGCTGGGCGCGGTGTTCGGGATTGTCGTGCGTCTCGGACAACGGCACCTGATGCGAGCGCCAGGTGCCCTCGACCTTCTTGCCGTCCACCACCTTGGGTCCGGTCCAGCCCTTGGGCGTGCGCAGCACGATCATCGGCCACACCGGCCGCTCGACCTCGCCGCCGCCGCGGGCCGCGCTCTGGATGGCCGCGATGTCGTCGAACGCGTCGTCGAGCGCCGCGGCCAGTTGCTGGTGCACGTCGGCCGGGTCGTCCCCGGCAACCGTGATCGGCCGGTAGCCGTAGCCGCGCAGCAGCGCTTCCAGCTCGTCGTGGGGGATGCGGGCCAGCACCGTCGGGTTGGCGATCTTGTAGCCGTTAAGCGCCAGGATGGGCAGCACCGCGCCGTCGGTCACCGGGTTGAGGAACTTGTTGGAGTGCCAGCTGGCGGCCAGCGGCCCGGTTTCGGCCTCGCCGTCGCCGACCACGCAGGCCACCACCAGATACGGATTGTCCAGCGCGGCGCCGTAGGCGTGCACGAGCGCGTAGCCCAGCTCACCGCCCTCGTGGATGGAGCCCGGCGTCTGCGCGGCGACGTGGCTGGGGATGCCGCCGGGGAAGGAGAACTGCCGGAACAGCTTGCGCAGGCCCTCGGTGTCCTCCTCGATGCCGGTGTACACCTCGCTGTAGGTGCCCTCCAGGTAGGCGTTGGCGACCAGCCCGGGGCCGCCGTGGCCCGGGCCGGTCACGTAGATGACGTCGGCGTCGCGGTTGCGGATGATCCGGTTCAAGTGCGCGTAGACGAGGTTGAGCCCGGGCGTGGTGCCCCAGTGCCCCAGCAGTCGCGGTTTGACGTGTTCGGTGGACAGCGGCTCGGTGAGCAGCGGGTTGTCGAGGAGGTAGATCTGCCCCACCGAGAGATAGTTGGCGGCGCGCCAGTATTTGTCGATGAGAGCGAGTTCGTCGTCGGAGAGCGGAGATTGCGCGGGCACGGAGGTTCGGGTTTCTAGGCTCACTGGGCCGATTGTGCGCGCCTTCGGCGCACAATGCTCGTGCGCGGCTAGTCTTCGCCGCGGGCGCGGGCCTCGTACGCCTGCCGCTTGGCCACGTCGACGTCGTCGGTGAAGACGTGATCGCCGCCGAGCATCCGGTTGAGCCCCTCGGCGATTCGACGCGGCCAGAACTTCTGGGAGACCACCATCGCGCCGGCCGCCTTGGTGATCCGCACCCGCGGCTTGGGGTGGGCGACCAGGTTGACGATCGCGTCGGCGATCTCGGCGGGCTCGGCGTTGCGGAAGCCCTTCATGCCGGGGGTGCCGGCGACCAGCTCGGTGTTGACGAACGTCGGTAACACCAGAGAGAACTTCACCCCGGCCTTGCGGTACTCCAGCCGGGCCGAGTCGGTGAACGCGACCACCGCGTGCTTGCTGGCGCAGTAGGTGGCCAGGCCGACGATGTAGAGCTCACCGGCCAGCGAGGCGACGTTGATGATGTGCCCCGTGCCGCGGGGGACCATGCGCTGGGCGGCCAGCTTGCTGCCCAGCATCACGCCATAGACGTTGATGTCCAGAATCCGGCGGGTGACCGCGTCCGGCTCGTCGATGACTCGGCCGACGGGCATGATGCCGGCGTTGTTGATCAGCACGTCGATCGGGCCGAGCTGCCGCTCGACCTCGTCCAGGAAGTCGGCGAACGAGTGGGGGTCGGTGACGTCGAGTTTTCCGTAGACGTCGAGGCCCAGGTCGGCGCCCGACTCCTTCACCCGCACCTCGTCGACGTCGCCGATGGCGACCTTGGCGCCCAGCTTGTGCAGCGCGGTCGCGGTGGCCAGTCCGATTCCCCGGGCGCCGCCGGTGATTACGATGACCTTGCCTTTCAGCCGGCCCCTGCCCTTCACGCCGACGGAAGCCGTATCTGCCATTCCTGGTCCCCTCCAGATTCTTGACGGGTGTCAACTTCGCCAGTGGGCTAAGCACAGCACTCGAAGTCGCCCCGCGCAACAATCCCCAGATGACCGGTAGCCCGCCGGTTCAGCGCAGGGCAAACCAAACCAGGCTGGCCCCGCCGGCCAGGGCGCAGTAGATCGCGAACGGCGTGAGCGTCCGGGTCTGGAAGTAGCGCGTCAGGAAGCGCACGGCGAGGTAGGCGCAGACGAAGGAGGCGACGCTGCCGGCCAACACCTGGCCCCCGATCCCGGCGCCGAGCGGCCCGAAGAGTTCCGGGATCTTGTACACCCCCGCGGCCAGGATGATCGGGGTCGCGAGCAGGAAGGAAAACCGCGCCGCGTCCTCGTGCGACAGGCCCCGCCACAGCCCGGCGACGATGGTGATTCCCGAGCGGCTGATGCCGGGGAACAGCGCCAGGATCTGCGCCGCACCGATCACCACGCCGCGGGGCAGCGGCAGTTGGGCGAGCCGGCGGTCCGACGCCTCGTCGCCGTGTTCGAGTTCCTGGCCGGTCGCCGCCGGCCCATCCGGTTCGGGCGCGACCCGCCGGCGCAACACTTCTCCCGCGTAGAGCGCGATCCCGTTGAGCAGCAGGAAGGCCGCCGCGGGGACCGGCTTGCCCAGTGTGGTGCGGAACAGCTGTTCTAGCGCCAGCCCCGCCAGGCCCACCGGGATGGTGCCGCCCACGATCAGCCAGGCCAGCCGCTCGTCGGGCGTCCGGATCCGGCGATGACGCAGCGAGGTGAAGAACCCGGTCAGGATGCGCACCCAGTCACGCCAGAAGAACAGCAGCAGCGCCGCGGCGGTGGCCACATGCAGGCCCACGATGAACGCCAGGTAGGGCGATTTGGGGGCCGAGACGCTGAGGTCCTGGGCCCATCGCCCGCCGGCCAGCGCGGGCACCAGCACCGCGTGCCCCAGGCTGGACACCGGGAACAGCTCGGTGACGCCTTGGAAGGCGCCGACCACCACGGCCTCGAGGTAGCTCAGGTGCGCGGTCATACGGGATGCCTCCATGAGACGACGGGTGGGCCTGGCGGATCGGCCTGTGACGATAGCCGACGCCGCGCCGGCGCGGGTCTTCGACCGACCACCGACCACCATCACCGGTGCGCCGAATCAGCTTGCCCACCCGGCACTTTGGCCGCGCCGGCGATCGATCCGCATGGGGAATGCCCGACGGGCAGCCGCCTGACCAGGCAGGTACGGTGTCCAGATGGCCGACGGGCTGCTCGATGCCGTGCGTGTGCTCGACTTGTCGAGCGGCGTCGCCGACGCGGTCACCCGCCTGTTCGCCGACCTGGGTGCCGACGTCCTCAAGGTGGAACCGCCGGGCGGATGCCTGGGACGCGATGCGCTGCCCACGCTGCGCGGCGCCAGCATTCCATTCGCCGTGCACAACGCCAACAAGCGCAGCACGGTGCTCGACCCGTTCGATGACGAGGACTGCGCCCGCTTCCTGGCACTGGCCGCCGAGGCCGACATCCTGGTGGACACCGGCGCCGACGAGCGCGGTGCCATGTTCGGGACCTCGGGCGAGGAGCTGGCGGCCCGCTACCCACACCTGGTGGTGCTCTCGATCACCGACTTCGGTGCGACGGGGTCGCGGTCGTCCTGGCGCGCCACCGATCCGGTGCTGTACGCGATGTGCGGCGCGCTGTCGCGGTCGGGCCCCACCACCGGCACGCCCGTGTTGCCGCCGGACGGCATCGCTTCGGCGACCGCCGCCGTCCAGGGGGCGTGGGCCGCGCTCGCGGCGTATTACAACCGATTACGCTGCGGCACGGGCGATTACATCGACTTCTCGTGGTTCGACGCCGTCGTGATGGCGCTCGATCCCGCGTTCGGCGCGCACGGGCAGGCCGCCGCCGGCGTCCGCCGCAGCGGGCGGTGGCGGGGCCGGCCGAAGAACCAGGACGCCTACCCGATCTATCCGTGCCGGGACGGCTACGTCCGGCTGTGTGTGATGGCGCCGCGGCAGTGGCGCGGCCTGCGGCGCTGGCTGGGGGAGCCGGAACAGTTCCAGGACCCGAAATTCGACGCGATCGGCGAGCGGTTCGCGGCCTGGCCGCAGATCAGCGAGCTGATCCGGGAGCTGTTCGCCGGGCAGACCATGCAGGATCTGGTGGCCGCCGGGCAGGCCAACGGGGCGCCGATCGCCGCGGTGCTGACGCCCGCACGGATCCTGGGGTCCGAACACTTCCAGGCGGTGGGCGCGATCACCGAGGCCGAACTGGTCCCCGGCGTGCGCACCGCCGTGCCGACCGGATATTTCGTCGTCGACGGCCGCCGCGCGGGTTTCCGGACGCCGGTCCCCGCCGCGGGAAGCGACGAACCGTATTGGAGCGGCAACCCGTCGGTGGTGCCGTCGTCCTCGGGCCGGCTCGGCGACTATCCCTTTGCCGGGCTGCGGATTCTGGATCTGGGCATCATCGTGGCCGGCGGTGAGCTGAGCCGGTTGTTCGGCGACCTGGGCGCCGACGTCATCAAAGTCGAAAGCGTCGACTACCCGGACGGACTGCGGCAGGCCCGGATCGGCGACGCGATGAGCGAGTCGTTCGCCTGGACGCACCGCAACAACCGGGGCCTGGGATTGGATCTGCGCAGCGCCGCGGGCAAGAAGATCTTCGGCCGCCTGGTGGCCGAGGCCGACGCCGTCTTCGCCAACTTCAAGCCGGGGACCCTTGGGGCACTGGGGTTTTCCTACGACGAGCTGCGCGCGCTCAACCCGCGCATTGTGCTGGCCGAAAGCAGCGCGTTCGGCGACACGGGGCCGTGGAGCGCGCGGCTGGGCTACGGCCCACTGGTGCGCGCCACCACCGGGGTCACCCGGCTCTGGACGTCAGACGAGGCGACCGACAACGCCGCCGCGGGCCGGCACGGGTTCTACGACGCGACGACGGTCTTCCCCGACCACGTGGTGGGCCGGGTCACCGCGATCGGGGCGCTGGCCGCGCTGATCCACCGCGACCGGACCGGCCGGGGCGCCCACGTCCACATCTCGCAGGCCGAGGTCGTGGTCAACCAACTCGACACGCTGTACGTCACCGAGGCCGCGCTGGCCGCGGGCGTCACGCAGATCCGCGAGGACACCGGGCTGCATGCGGTCTATCCCTGCGCCGGTGACGACGAATGGTGCGTCATCTCGATCCGGTCGGACGACGAATGGCGCCGCGCCGCTTGGGTTTTCGATCACGCCGGGTGGGCCGAGGACCCGCGCTTCGCCACCGGCGAGGCGCGGCTGGCCCATCGCCGCGAGCTGGTGGAGCTGGTCTCGGGGTGGACCCGCACCCGTACCCCGTTGCGGGCCGCCGAACTGTTGCAGTCGGCCGGGGTCCCGGCGGGGCCGATGAACCGCCCGCCGGACGTGCTCGAGGACCCCCAGCTGGTGGCGCGGAACGTCTACAGCCCCATGACGCATCCCCTGATCGACAACCCGTTGCCGGCCGAGACGGGTCCGGCGCCGTATCGCCACATCCCGGCGGCCCGGCACGCCCCGGCGCCGCTGCCCGGCCAGCACACCGTCGAGATCTGCCGGGAGGTGCTCGGGATGAACCCCGCGGACATCCAGCGGCTGCTCGACGACGGCGTCCTGTCCGCCCCGGCCGACACCGTCTAGCGGTCGAGCCCGCAGCGCCACCCCGCGGGCGCCACGGCGAGGCCCGACGGGACCAGATCCATAGCCACGCTAAATTCGTTCCCATGAGCGTCGACCCCACGACCCCGGTGTTGATCGGCTACGGCCAGGTCAACCATCGCGACGAGATCGACCCGGAAGGCCGCTCGGTCGAGCCGATGGACCTGATGGTGGCCGCGGCCGAGCAAGCCGCCGACCCCGCGGTGATCCAGGCCGTCGACTCCATTCGCATCGTCAACATCCTGTCGGCCCAATACCGCGACCCGGGCCTGTTGCTCGGCCAGCGGATCGGGGCGACGGACTTCAGCACGCTGTACAGCCCCGTCGGGGGCAACGTGCCACAGTCGCT
>NZ_LZKV01000251.1:0-754 GCF_001672995.1 Mycobacterium sp. 1482292.6
TTAACACCAGCGTGCTGGTCACGCTTTCGGTGCAGAACATCGCCAGCAGCAGGGCGGGCGCGGCCACCGAGGCCAGCGTGAACTTGAACATCCGCAGCAGCAGGTACCAGGCGATCAGAATCGCGACGGTGTTGATTCCGATGAACAGGAACCGCGACGGCGTGAACGGCAGGTACCCGAACGGGGCCATCAGCAGCGTGCCGCCCGGCGGGTACAGGTAGTGCGGGTCGACGTAGTCGAAGTGCTCGTTGTAGATGTCCCAGCCGTGCCGGAAGTTCAGGACCGCGCGGTAGACGGGTTTGAAGTCGTCGGTGATGTTCCCGTTGAGGGTGAGCACGATGCTGCGGTGCAGGACCGAGAGGATGGCCAGCGGCCACAACGCCATCCGCAGCACGGCCGCGACGCTCGGTGCGCCGGTGCGGGGACCAAAGGCGGCCAGGGTCCGGTCACGCAGGCCGGTTCGGGTCGATTCAGCTGCCGTCACCAGCGCACCGTACACCGGCGCCCGCGGGCGCCGGAAAGCAGCGTCAGGCCGGGCAGTAGGTGTCGGTGTTGGGCAATTTGCCGCTGTTGAGGTAGCCGATCAGCGGCGGCACCGCGCAGCCGGAGAAGATGCTGGCGCCGTGCCCGATGCCCTGCCACATCACCCGCTTGCTGGCGGCGTTGGCGTTGATGATGCTGGCCTCGGTGGCCGCGCCCGCCCTGCTGCTGGCGATGTTCTGCACCGAAAGCGTGACCAGCACGCTGGTGTTCA
>NZ_LZKV01000252.1:0-18491 GCF_001672995.1 Mycobacterium sp. 1482292.6
AAGCCTTCTGCCGCTGTGTCGTTCCGGCGAATCCGAGCACCCCGGCACCCTGCGCGGATGCGACGGCCGCGGCCAGCTCCTCCTCGTCACCGAAATCCGGCGGCACGCCGAAGTCAGATTCCATGTCCGCGAACTCGTCGGCGTGGTCGTGCAGCGCGGCGCGCCGACGGCGCCGCGCCCGGGACTCGGCCCGGCTGGCCGCCGCGGCTCCGGCCGCCGGGATGGTGGCCGCAGGGGCCTTGGCACCGCCGCGGCCCCCGAGCGTCGGTCCGACCCCGGCGTCCGGATCACCGCCATAGGCGACCAGGTAGGCGAAGTTGCTGGCCGCGGCCGCCGGCGCCGGCGCGGCCGGCGCCCCGGAACCCGC
This sequence comes from Mycobacterium sp. 1482292.6, assembly GCF_001672995.1. NCBI lineage: Bacteria > Bacillati > Actinomycetota > Actinomycetes > Mycobacteriales > Mycobacteriaceae > Mycobacterium > Mycobacterium sp. 1482292.6. The sequence goes on from NZ_LZKV01000252.1 coordinate 368, forward strand.
GGCGACCGTGGTGGCCGGGGCCCCGGCTGGGGCCGGCATCGTCGGGGCCAGCGCGACCGCCGGCAGCATGGACGGCGGCTTGTTCGACGTCAGCACCGGAGCCACCACGGCGGGGGCGGCCTCCGGGGCGGCGGCCTCGACCGGCGTGGTGAGCAACGAGCTGAGCCCGATGCCCAGCAGCAGCGGAATCAGGAACGGCGCGGTCAGGATCGCGCCCCAGGTCGGCCAGCCAACGGCGTTGAAGAACACCTGGTAGGCAACGAAGAACAGCAGCGGCCCGTTGGCCGCCAGGAACGCCGGCAGGTTCGAGAAGAAGTCCTGCAGCATCTGCTGAATGTTCTGGAAGAAGTCCTGCAGGAACTTCGACAACTGCTGGATGAAGTTCTGCCACCAGTCCCCGGGGCTGTTCTGCGAGGCGTTGGCCGCCAGACTGTTGGCCTGCCCACCGGGATTGACGATGGACGGCGCCGCCGTGGTGCGCGGCGCGGCGGCCAGGGCCGAGCCCGACACAGCCTGGTAGGTGCCCATGGTGGCGGCGGCCTGGACCCACATCCGTGCATAGTCGGCCTCGTTGACCGCGATCGGAATCGTGTTGATGCCAAAGAAATTCGTCCCGACCAGCACCGCGTGCACGGTGTGATTGGTGGCCAGTTCCGCCAGCGTCGGCATGGCCGCCAAGGCGGCGGTGTACGCCGAGGCCGCGACCTCTTGTTGGGCGGCGGCCCCCGCGCTGTCGGCGCTGGCCTGCTGCAACCACGCCAGGTACGGCAGGTGGGCCGCCACGTACTGCTCGGCGCTCGGCCCCTCCCAGGCGCCGGCCTGGGCCTCCCCCAACAGCCCACTGAGTTCGGCTGCCGCCGAGGCGTATTGGGCGCTGAGCGCGGTCCACGCGCCGGCGGCCGCCAACAGCGGCCCCGGCCCTGGACCGGCGCTCAGTAACGCCGAATGCACCTCGGGTGGCGACGCCATCCAGATGGGCGCGATGGGGGCGGTCATGGTCAGGCGCCCGCGATTCCGAACGTCGCAGCGGCCGCGGTGTCTCCGGCGAGGTAGCTTGCGCCCGCTTCGCCGACGCCGACGCCGGCGCGGCCCAGCTCTTCGACACCCTGGGCCGCCACGGCGGAGTGCTCCTGGCCCGCAGCGCTGAATCCGACGGCGGTTTGCAGCGACACCGGATCGACCGCCGGCGGCACCACCGCCGTGATCGCCGGGGCCGCCGCCGCATGCGCGGCCGCCAGCCGGGCCGTCAGGGCCTCCACCGCCGCACTGGTGGCGGCCAGACCTTCGGGAACCACTCGCAAGGTCATCTCTACTCCTCCCGTTGCGCTTCACTTGCCATTACGGACTCCCCGATCAAGGGGTTGACCAACTGCACGTACGTCGGGCCATCGCTGTCGCCCAACAGGATCGCCCGCCCCGCGGGCAACCGGCCGAATCGTTGACCGCGGATCTTGCCGCTGTCCTGCGGGTTGCCGGCCAGCATCAGCGTGGTCGCCTGCAGGTCGTTGAACCGGCGCAGCAGCGGGTTCGTCATCAACGCGTGCCCCGAGCCGGTGGCGCGCGCGGTGACGATCACCCGCACCCCCAAATCGGCCGCCTGCGACAGCAACCCGAGCAGCGGCGTCCACGGACGCTGCCCGACGTACGGCCCGCTCATCGCCGGCGAATCCGGTATCTGGTCCACGTCGTCGATGATCAGGTAGTGGGTCTGGCCCGCGAAGCTCCAGCGAGCCAGCTCGGCGGGCGACAAGCCGGCCGGCGGCCGCCGGGATTCGATGAGGTTGGCCAGGCCCAGCACCGCCGGGATGATGCGGTCGACGTTGGCCGTGTACTCGTTGTCGGCGAACAACGGTTCGTCGACGAGGTGCAGCCGCCGATCCAGCACCGTGAAGGCCACCTGATCGGGAGTCGAGTGCTCGCGGACCGTGCGAATGAGGTGCCGCAACAGCGTGGTCTTCCCGGACTTGCTGTCGCCGAACACCATCAGCAACGGGTTCTCGGCGAAGTTGATCACCACCGGCGCGAGATCCTCCTCGCGCTGGCCGATGACGACCTGCTCCGGCCCGCGATACAGCGATCCGACCGACTCCGGGGCGAGGTTGGTGGGCAGCAACCGCACCGGCGGCGCGGCCAGGCCCGGGTAGCGGTCGTTGATGGCTGCCACTGGGTTTGTTTCCGCGTCCAGCGCGGGGCTGGCGAACAGGAAATGCTCTGCGGCCATGGTCAATCCGCGGCCGGGCTGGTCGTGCGGCACCGCTTCGGCGGGCCGGCGCAGCGCGCCGACCACCCGCACGTTGCTGTCCCGCGGATCGTGCAGCTTGAGCTCGAGGCGCAACCCGAGCCCGTCGCGCATCGCCAGCGGCACCTCCAGCCAGCTGGGGGTGGTGATGACGACGTGGATGCCGTACGCCAGACCGATGTTGACCAGTTCGCTGACCTTGGCCAGCAACGGGTTTCGGGTGTTGAACTGGTCGGTGTTGTCGCGGCCGAACGCGTAGAGGTTGTCGATGACCAGGAACACCTCGCCGAAGCCGTCGTCGGGGGCCGCGCCGCGGGACTCCCGGAACGCCTCTCGCCGCTGCCGCGACAGCAGCAGCTGCTCGAGTTCTCCGAAGGTGCGCCGGATGCGTTCGGGTTCGAGCGCGGAGGCCACGCTGCCGACATGCGCCAGGCCTTCGAGTGCCCGCAGCTTGCCGCCGCCGTAGTCCAGGCAGTAGAAGGTGACCTCGCGCGGCGAGTGCAGGTTGGCCGCGGACAGGATAAACGTCTGCAGCGCGGTCGATTTGCCCGACTTGGGGCCGCCGTGGATGACCACGTTCCCGGCCGACGAGGCGGCGTCGAACACCAGCGGGTCGCGGCGCATCTCGAACGGCTTGTCGATCTCGCCGAGCGGCCACTGCCATTGCCGGGGCGGCACGCCGGCGCGCGCCAGCATGGCGCTCAGCGGGATCGGCTCGTCCAGCGGCGGCAGCCACAGTTGCGGCGCCCGCGGACCGTAGCCCGCCAGCTGGTCGCCGATGGTGGCGATCAGCTTGCGCGGCGGCCCGGTGAATTCGTCTTCCTCGGGGGCGGTGATCACGGTGTCCTGATCCGGTTCGACCCGTCCGGCGGTGAACAGCTTCGGCTCCGGGATGGACGGCACCACAAAGGATTTGGCCTTCTGCGGCGGATCGTAGATGCCGTCCACATAGGTGCTGCGGAACTTGATCGGCGTCGCACCCGGTGCGGGCACCAGGAACCCCACGCCCTTGTGCTCCTTGCCGGATTCGATGTGGTAGGCATCCTCCACACCGATGATCTGGCGGGAAACGCTGGGGCTGGCCACCTTCAAACCGATGCGGTAGGAGGTGTTCTTGTCGATGTCCTTGATCTTGCCGACGTCCAGCGTCTGCGAGGCGAACAGGATGTGGATGCGGAACGAGCGGCCCTTACGCGCAACGTAATCGAACAGCTCGGCGTATTCGGGATGGTCGGCCAGCATCAGGGTGAACTCGTCGGCGACCACGAACAGCGTCGGGATCGGCGGCAGGTCGTGCCCGGCCGCCACGGCGGCCTCGTATTCCACCACCGAATTGAACGCGCTGCCCTGCACCCGGCGGCCCGCCTCACGCAGCAGCGTCTCGCGCCGGGCCACCTCGCCGCGCAGCGTGTCGGCGAACCGGTCGGCCAGCGACTTCTTCTCCGCCATGTTGGAGATGACGGCGACCACCTGCGGGAAGTTGCGGAAGCTGTCGGCCCCGGCCTCACCCTTGAAGTCGGCGTAGATGACGATCAGCCGATCCGCCGAGTGAGTCGTCAACAGCGACAACAGGATCGACATCAGGGTCTGGGACTTGCCCGAACCCGTCATACCGATCATCAGCCCGTGCGGACCCATGCCGCCCTCGGCTTCGTCCTTGAGGTCGAACATCAGCGGCTCGCCGGTCGCGGTGACCCCGATCGGAACGCGCAGCTCGTCCTCGCGACGGCGCGGCGCCCACAGCGTGGGCACGTCCAATTGGGACGCGTCCGAGATGCCCAGCATGGTGGTGAACGTGGCGCCGCGAGTGGCCGCCGAGCGCAGCCCGGTGTGGGTCGGGTTGGAGTCCCAACGCGACAATTGGCGAGCCAGGTGCGCGGCCTCGTCGGCGCCGAACTGGTCGGCGTTGTCGATGTAGGGCTGCCAGCCGCCGGTCTGCCAGCGCTCGATCGCGCCGTTGGCGACGCGCAGGATCGGCTTCTCCGGGTCCGAATACTGCTCGCGGTTGGGCGCCGTGGCGCTGCGGTGCACGACGGTGACGCCCGCCCGGCCCAGCGCCAGCGTCGACGCGTTCAGGTCATAGTCGGGGTCGTCGACGACGATCAGCAGGTGACGCAGCGCGTCGGCGGGCTCGCCGGTGAACGCCGGACGGTCAACGAGTGCCGGCCCCAGGCTCGCGACCAGGTCGTCGGCGTTGGTCGACATGAAGCGGGCCGGCCCGACCCCGTCGAGCTCGCCGGGAATGTCGATGTGCGGCAACCACTTCAGCCACGACCAGTCCGGACCCTCCAGGTCGGGGGTCACCAGCGCGACCCCGAGCACGGTCGGGTCATGCCAGGTGACCGCCTGAGCGATCCAGGCGCGCAGCGCCGCCAGCGCCTCGTCTTCCTGACCCAGCACCGTGATCCGGGATACCTTGGTCAGGTCGATTCCGGTCGGCACGTCGCGCACCGTGCGATGGGTGTCGAGCAGGCTGCGTAATGCGCTGTGCGACACCGGCTCCAGGTCGATCTCGTCGGCGGTGTCGTTGACCCGCAGGGCGGTGGCGAGCGGGACGTGGTGCCGCCCGGCCCGCAGCACCAGGAAGTCGGGATCGTGTGGGTCACGTTCCCACTGCCGGCGGGACCCCGGCACGGTCGCCAGCGCGGCGGGCTCCGGATGCGACCACTGCGCGGCGGCGCGCTGCGCGGCGGCCTGGGTGCGGATGTTGTCGCGGACCACCGAGAGGTAGCGCAGGTAGTCGGCGCGTTCGGCGTCGACCTCCTCGGTGCGCGTCTTGTTGTCGTTGCCGCGATACATCGCGGTCGCGGCGAGCAACAGCACGAACGGGAAGAACAGCGTCTGCGGAGAGATCAGCCGCATCCCGGTGGCGAACAGGGCGACGATCATCCCGACGATCAGGATCACCAGCACATAGGGCATCGCCCGGCGCAGGAACGACGGCGGAATGACCCGGGGCAGCTCGGGCGGGGCCTCGATGGCGATGGTCCCCTTGCGGGTGACCGGCGGCGCCAACCGGCGACGCGCTTCGAAGATCAGTCGGCTCATCGGGGGGCTCCCTCGGCTTCCTTGGCAGCAGCAGCCACACGGCCGGGCTTCTGGTCGGGCGTCAGCCCGTCATGTGCCAGCAGCGCGTCGGCGCGCGATAACGTCGGACCATTGGCGAACAGCGACAGCACCGACCACGGAATGGGGACGGGCGCCCCGCTAAGGCCAAGGGCCTCAACGGTTTTGCCATGCCCGGCGGCCGAGTGCTCGGCCTCGTTGTCGATCCCGTAGCGGACGCCGGTGTCGGAGACCCAGAACAACGATCCGGTGCCCGGCGAGTCCGGGCCGCCGCCGACGGTCTGGGTGAAATAACCGGTGCCGGGCGCCAGGGCCACGCGGGTGGCCACCGCACCGCTCGTCGCGGCACCACCGCCCACCAGGTCGACGGTGTGGATTGATTCGGCGATCGGCAGCGCCGAGCCGGACAGCAGGTTCAGCGAGCTGGTCGCGGCCCCGGCCGGCTTGCTCCAGTAGGCGCACGTGACCGGCGACTTGCCCGCGTCGACCACGCTGACCTGTTGGTCCGGATAGCGCGCGGTGTCCAGCATCCGCGACACGGGCAGCTTGGCCACCGCGTCGGCACCCAGCCGCGGCGGTTGGTCCAGCCCATAGGAATTGGTGTTGCGCAGGATCGCGGCGAGCACCGGCGAGATCTGTTGCAGGCCGTCGGGCAATACCGCGTAATAGCGCGGCGCACCCGAGGAGCTCTGATCCAGGGCGTAGGAGACCACCACCGCGCCGATCGGTGCGGGCACGCCGAACGTCGCCGGGGCGCCGGCGTTCGGGATGCCGGGCGCCGTCAGCGACGGACCCTCGGGGATCGCGTTGAACAAGCCCAGCGCGATGGGCCGGGGCGCGGGCATCTCGGAGTTGTTCTGCCCCAGGCCAAGTGCGTTCGTGATCGCGTGGTCGGTCAGGTTGATCTGCGATCGTTTGCCATCCCACAACAGCCAGGTGCTGCCATCACGCTCGACCAGGATCGCCTGGCGCGACGCGAGCGTGGCCGCGCGGGCACCGCTGCTGTCCGGGCGGCCCGCGATCACCGTGACGCCGGTGCTGTGGGCGGCGTGCCCGCCCTGGGCCGGCTCGCTGACGGCGTCGCACACCGTCCAGTTCGCGTCGCGAGACGGGTTTTGCACCATGCGTTCCGGCGCGCCCGGGATGCCGATCAGGTTGCCGCGCGGAAAACGGTCCAGCTCACTGCTTTTCACCATGGTGGGATCGACCGGGTGGCCGGTGATCAGCCGGGCGGAGGTCAGGTTGAGCACGGGATGCAGGTCGTCGCCGACACGGACATACAGCGCGGCGGTCGACCGGTCGGCCAGCACGGCGTTGGTGCCCACCGTGCCGCTGGGCCGGATCAGCGAGAACACGAAGCAACCGGCCAGCCCGGTGACCAGCAGGACCACGCCCATGGCCACCGCGCGCGACTGGGTGCGCAGCGGGTCGACGAGCATCCTGGTGTCGTGCAATGCGATACCGGAGGCGATCCGGCGCATCACGAACCGCCAGCCGCTGACCTGGTGGCGGGTGACGAAGCCGCGGCGGTACTCGACCTGGTCGGGGTTGTCGTTGACCGGCGTGCGCGACGCGAACGAACGGCGGTCGTCGGACTCGTGATTGGAGGTCATGCCGGCACCGACAGGCCAAGGCCGCGCAACAGCGGCTCTACCGACCGTGCGACGTCGTCGTCGGTGATCGTCATCAGCTCCTCGTCAGTGAATTCGCCCGTTCCGGCGTTTTCGGAATGGTCGAGCCGGAACTCTCGTTCTTCTTCGGAGCGTTCGACGATGTTTCGGACGAATCGGCCGTTACCGGCGATGTCCAAGTTGCGTCGCGAGATTCCGTTGGCATCCGGGGTCGACTCGGTGGCCAACTTCGTGAACAACGCCTCCATGTGTTCGAGCGCGGCCGGCTCGAAGATGCTGTCGCGCTGCTCGGCCATGGTGTTCGCGATCTCGACCAGCTCCGACGGCGCGTACGACGGGAAGTCGATGTTGCGCGTGAACCGAGAACGCAAGCCCTCGTTGGTATCCAGGAACTTGTCCAGGTCGGCCCGGTAGCCGGCGATGATGACCACCAGGCGGTCGCGGTCGTTCTCCATCCGCGCCAGCAGGGTGTCGATGGCCACCAGCCCGAAGTCGTTCTTGGCGCCCGTGGCGACCAACGCGTAGGCCTCGTCGAGGAACAGCACGCCGTCGAGTGCGCTGTCGATGATCGCGTTGGTCTTGGCCTCGGTCTCGCCGATGTGCTGGCCGATCAGGTCGGCGCGGTGGACCTCGCGGATGTTTTCCCGCTTCAAAAGCCCGAGGCCGCAATAGATCTTGGCGACCACGCGGGCGATGGTGGTCTTACCGGTTCCGGGCGGGCCGGCGAAGACCAGGTGGTGGGCACGCTGCGCGACCGCCAGGCCGCGCTGCTTGCGGACCAGTTCCATGGCGACCGAGCTCTTCAGCCGCGACACCTGGTTCTTGACCTCGTCGAGCCCGATGAATTCGGCCAGCTGACGTTCCGCCTCGTGCAGCAGCACCGCTTTGCGTTCGTGCGCGGCGGGGTCGACGAAATCCTCTGCGCTGGGCTCGGTTCCGGGATCCCACGGATCGGTGCGGGCTTCGATGCGGGCGGCCGTGGTGGTCACGATGCCGAAGCTCGTGTCGGTCAGCGCCTGTTCGACTTGCTCGTTCTCGGGATGCGCGGCGTACAGATCCTGCAGCACCTCGCTCGCCGCGTCCTCGTCCACGTGCGCACGCAGCACCAGCGCCTTGGCCAGCGCGCCGTCGACGGCGGCCACCGCGACGGGACCGTCGGGCTCCTCCAGATACGACAGCGACGGCGCGAACATGCCCAGCCGGGCCAGCGCGGTGCCCAGCGCGATCTTGGCGGCGTGCGAGAACGCCTCGTCGAGATCCGCGTCGTTGACGATCGGGGTCAGCAGCTTGACGACGTCCGACCAGCGCTCGGCGCGGTAGTTGATGACGACGGACACCCAGCGGGCCTCGCGCCACGTCGGGCGACGCGCGTTCAGGCCGGCGACGATCTGGTCGGCGTCAGCGAATCGTCCGGCCGTTGCCAGCGCGGCGGCGTAGGCGAGCTGAAACTCGTCGGGGGTCGCGGCGCGGAACTGCAGATACAGCCCCGTGTCGTAGCGGAAGCCCAGCGAACCAGGCGCCAGGTCCACCTGGCGCTGCAGCGTGCCCGCGGTCGCCACGGTGCGCGATACCGCCTCGAGCACTCGCAGGGAGACATCGCCGGCCGCGGCCAGGCCGGTCCACGCGTCGCACTGGTCGTGGGCGATGCGGGTCAGCGCGGTGAAACCGGAGCGGGCGGCGGCCAGATCCGCCGGCCGCTGCCGTTGGTAGACGACGATGCCGAGCGCGCGGCAGCACGTGGCGAAGCGGCTGACGACGTCCTCGTCCACCCGCGCGTCCACCCGCGAATTGACGGGCTGAGCTGTGAGCATGCCGGTGTCACCGAGTTCCACGGCCGCGACTTTTCATGTATGTAGTCTCCCCTAACTTAACCCGCCTGAAGTTAGCATTGCATAAGCTAACTGTCGAGGCGTTTGGCCCTGTCCGGCTCACCACTGCTCTGCCCTTCTTTTACCGCTGTTGAGGACATTTTCGGGAGTGATTGTCCGCTTCTTCGGCATACTCACAGCCGCACGTCGGGCGGTCTCACAGCAAGGCCCTACCTTAATGAAAATCATTTTCATTATCAACTCGGGCCGGGCCATCCCGGAACCGTCCGCCCGACCGGGCGGATCGGGGACGCAACCGTCCGCACCGGCGCGGTCATAGCAGCGACTCCTTGACGATGGGGTGAGCTCGACGGTCGCCACTGCCGATTGCCGGCACGACGATCACGCAGCCAGTAGTCGGCTGGCGGGCCGCAAAAGTTCCGCGCTGATCGCTTTGCCAGCTGCCCGGCAACATCGGCGCCGAGGGGCCGTCGCCGAACTCGTCACCGGTCAGGGTGGTCAGCCCCGCGGCCGCGGCGGCCGGCCCGATTCACGGAAAACTCATGAAAAACCGGCCGCGATCGTGATCACGGCCGGTTTTCGTTGCGACGTGTCACTCTCGGACGGCGCGCACCAGGGTGTTGCGGGCGATCATCGGGCCGGCCTCGGTGTCCGGGCCGGGTACCGGACGCCCGACCTCGCGCAGGTAATCGGCCAGCGGAGTGCCGACCGCGGTCCAGCCGTGCTGGCCGAACCATTCGGTGGCGGGTGCGTGCTGCTCGTTGTAGACGAGCTGGAAGAACACCCGGCCGTCGCCCTGCTCTGTGGCCGCCCGTTCTTCGGCCACGGCGGCCTCGAAGTCCTCGGGTTTCATCGGGGCGCCGTCCTCGACGGCGACGTGACTGCCGTGACCGGCCAGGCCGTCGATGCCGGTGAACAGCTGCTCCTGGGCGGCAGCCGGGAGATAGATCAGCAGGCCCTCGGCGATCCATGCGGACGGCTTGGCGGGATCAAAGCCGCTGTCACGCAACGCTTGCGGCCAGTCCTCACGCAGATCGATGGCGATCTCACGGCGCTCGGCACGCGGTTGGGCGCCGGCATCGGTGAGCACCTCGCGCTTGAAGTCGAGCACCTGCGGCTGGTCGAGCTCGAAGATGGTCGTCGCGCCCGGCCAGTCCAAGCGGTAGGCGCGCGAGTCCAGGCCCGCGGCCAGGACGACCACCTGTCGCACTCCCGCGTCCGCCGCGCGGCGGAAGTATTCGTCGAAGTACTTGGTGCGGGCGCCCTGGAAGTTGACGAAGTTCTCGCCGAAGTCAGCGGTCTTCAGCTGGTGGTCGGGGTCCTTGCCGTCGAGCACGTCCGCCCACGAACCGCCCACGGCGCGGCAGAAGACCTCCGCGTATGGATCGACGGCCAGCGGGTCCGGCTTTTGCGCCTCCAATGCCCGCGCTGTTGCCACGAACAACGCGGTGGAGCCCACGCTCGTGGTGATGTCCCAGGTATCGCCTTCGCTTCGCATCCGACCCACACTACGCCGCGTCACCGACACGCGTGTTGCGGTGGCGCGCAACACGAATGGCCTCGCCGCGGCCACCGACCGTCAGCGCCGGCCGTAGCGGCGGTGGAACCTCTCCACCTGTCCGGCGCTGTCGACGATGCGGCGAGCGCCGGTCCAGAACGGATGTGAATCCGAGGTGATCTCGACGACGATCAATGGATAGGTGCGGGCCCCGTGCCGTGTTTGCCACTCGACGGTGCGCGAACTGTCAAGCGTCGATCGGGTTAGGAACATCGCACCGGTGGTTGCGTCCTGGAAGACGACGGGGTGGTAGTCGGGATGTACGCCGGGCTTCATGACGGGTCGGTGTCCTGCCCGATGCGCCGGGCCGCGTTGTCGGCCGCCTCCGCCCGCTCCCCGCACGGCTCCTCATGCCAGTCACCGAACGGGTCGTCGTAGCCGAGCCAGTCACGCGGACGGCTCATCTCCGCGTCGGTCAGCAGCGCACCATGCAGGCCGTCGAGGATGTCGGCCGGTTTCGCGCCGCACACCAGGATGGTCATCGCCGTGTGCCGGTCGCCGTACCGGTCATCCCAGGCCAGTTCGGCGAAAGTTCGTCGCTCGACGTCGATTCCGTCGAGCTCGCGGCCACCCATGACGGCCAGCCACTTGCCCGCGGAGCTGACCCGCAGCCCGGCGCCGGCCGATTCCAACCACATCGCCCGGTCGGGCTGGCTGGCCAGCCAGAGCCGCCCGCGGGTTCTGATCACACCATCGAGCAGCAGATCCAGGCAGTCGTGCAGGCGCTGCGGATGGAAGGGCCGTCGGGAACCGAACTCCACCAAGTTGATTGGACCGCGTGACTCCAGCGGGGGCTGGCCGGCCAGCAGCGGCCCGTGCGGGTCGTCGCTGCGGCCGCGGCGCGCGTCGCGATACAGGTTGTTCAGCGCATCCTCGAGACCGTCGGCACCCACCTGCAGGCGAGCGCGCGGGGACAACCGGCGCAGCACGGCGGCGACGAACGGATTGGGACGGTTGAGCACCGCCACATCGGCGAATTCGGCCTGCCCGATCACCACCTGGGCCTCGGTGCGCCCGTCGTCCAATTCGTCCTCACCCAGCGCCTGGTTCAGCCACGCCGACGAGTCGACGCAGGCCACCACCGCGGCGATCGATACGTCCAGGGCCGCCGGCCCGTCGACGTATCCGGGCGCCACACGCACCCGAACGTGCTTGATGGCCAAACAGATTGGTTCGGGCTCCAGCCAGGGCCCCAGGTGCACGACGATCCGGTCGACGTCGTCGCGCCGGTGCAACTGACGCAGCAACACCAACAGGTCGTTGCGGATGGTGCACGAGATACAGCCATGCGCGAGTTCCAGGCCGCTCTCGTTGGACGTCAAGACGCCGTCGGACAGCGACGCTGTCGTTCGGCGCACCACATGACCGTCGAAGGAGTGCTCGATCACCAGCGTTCCCGGGGTGCGCAACAGCGCACCCACGACGGGTTCGGTGTCCCTCTGGCCGGTGACCAGGATGACGGGCGTCTGCATCGTCCTCCTTATTGATAATGGTTTTCATCTAGGTTCCACATACGGTACCGTTCGGGTCGGGCCTTGTCGAAAACGATTTTCAATAAGCGCAACGGAGGTGCAGGTGTCCGCCCACTGTCAGGTGACCGGCCGTCGACCGAGTTTCGGTAGGGCGGTGTCGCATTCCCATCGCCGGACCCCGCGGCGCTTCTCCCCCAACATCCAGCGCAAGACGTACTACCTGCCCTCCGAGGATCGCCGGATCCGGCTGCGCGTCAGCGCCAAGGGCATCAAGGTGATCGACCGCGACGGCATCGAGGCGGTCGTGGCCCGGTTGCGTCGCGAGGGGCAGCGAATCTGATGGCCCGCAACGAGATTCGTCAGCTGGTCAAACTGCGCTCCACCGCGGGCACCGGATACACCTACATCACCCGCAAGAACCGACGCAACGACCCCGACCGGCTGATGCTGCGCAAGTACGACCCCGTCATCCGCCGCCACGTCGACTTCCGCGAGGAGCGCTGAACATGGCCAAGAAATCCAAGATCGTCAAGAACGAGCGCCGTCGCGCGATCGTGGCGCGTTACGCCGAACGCCGGGCCGAACTCAAGGAGGTCATCCGCGCACCGGCGAGCACCGCCGAGCAGCGGGCGGCGGCACGAGAAGCGTTGGCCCGCCAGCCCCGCGACGCCAGCTCCGTGCGGGTCCGCAACCGCGACGCCGTCGACGGGCGTCCCCGCGGCCACCTGCGCAAGTTCGGGTTATCGCGGGTGCGGGTCCGCGAATTGGCGCACGCCGGGCAGCTACCCGGCGTGCGGAAGGCGAGCTGGTGATGGCCCGGAAAGCCGCCCGCATCCGCCGGCTCGCGCTACCGCCCGGCCGGTCACCGAAAAAGAATGCGCTGCGCACCCTGGGACTGGACGCGGTGGACTACAAGGACACCGCGACGCTGCGCATCTTCATCTCCGAACGCGGCAAGATCCGGTCCCGCCAGGTGACCGGCCTGACCGTCCGGCAGCAACAACAGGTCGCGACGGCCATCAAGAACGCCCGTGAAATGGCGCTGCTGCCCTACCCCGGCCCGCACACACCGCGGTGACCTCCCCGCGCCGCGGCACCGACCGTCCCTTCACCGTGATCGTCTGCGCCGCTTGCGCGGTCGCCGGCGAACTGTCGGTGATCGACGAGCTGCGGCCGGCGATTCGGCGCTGCCCGCACTCCATGCTGGTCACCGCCTCCTGCATGCTCGGACCACTCACCTGCGCGTCCCGCCCGACCGGCGGCGGTGTCATGGCCGTGCTGCAGCCCTGCACGAACGACCGGGTGGCCTGCGGCCCGGCCCAGTGGATCGGCCCCATCGCCGACGGCGACGCGGCCGCCGATCTGCGCGAGTGGCTCGAGCTCGGACAATGGGAAACCGCGCCCGTCCCGGATCGACTCGGGGGCCATCAACGCTGGACAGGCGGTCATGGCAACTGACGGTCAGCGCGGATAGGCGTAGGGATTCGGCGGGGCGTCAACTCGGGTGACGGCGGTCGCCTGCAGCGTCGGGATGGCCGGCGAATTGGGTTGTCGCGGTGCGGGTATGACCTGACCCTGCACCCGGATCCAGGTGTTGTCCGGTAGGCCCGAGGCGCCCCCGGCGGCCGGGCCGCGCAGATGGATGCGGGCCAGCTGGGCGTCGGCCGCACAACAGATGATGACGATGCGGCCAAGGTCGACGCCCTGCGCCTCGTTGAGCACGAAGCCGGTGACGGTGATCGTTCGGTTCGTCAACGATCCGGTCGTGTCGTGCGCTTCTCGCATCAGCACCTCGGGCAGCGAGACTTCCGGCGCAGGGCCCGGCGGCAGCGGTGAAAACGATTTGTTCAGAACGTCATTGGACACCGACGTCACCGACGGGGCGGCCGCCGAGGGCCGCAGCGCCGGCGGCGCCACGAACATCAGCACCAGCACCGCGACCACCAGCAGCCAGGCGATGCCCCGCCGGTGGGAATGCTCGTGGCCGTGCTCGCCGGCCGCGTCAGCGGTCCGGGGTCCACCGCGGCGGATGTCGCCGATGATCGCCACCAGCGCCAAACCGATGAGCACCACCGCCGATACGGCGAGCCACGGCAACAGGCCCGGCTTGACGTAACGGGTGAACACCCCCGACGCGGTGATCATGGCGATGCTGATACCCACCAACAGCAACACCGTATTCTCGGCTTCGCGACTCATCACCGGGCTCCCAACACGAAAAGCCCGATGACACAGGCACTCACCGTTGCCACCAGGAACGTGCACGGCGCAAAGCGTGCGGCGAACGCCCGGCCGAACATGCCCGCCTGCATGGCGAACAGCTTGACGTCGACGGCCGGACCGACGACAAGAAACACCAGCCGGGGCAACAGCGGCACCATCGTCATGCTGGCCGCCACGAAGGCGTCCGCCTCCGAACACAACGCGAGCACCACCGCCAGGACGGCCATCAGCGCGACCCCGAGGGCGAGGTCGGTCGCCAGGTGCGCGAACACCCACTGCGGCACCGCCACATGAAGCAACGCCGCCGCCGCCGCGCCGAGCACCAAATACGATGCGGCCTGCAGGAAGTCGTGACGGGCCGCCTCGGTGAAGACCACCCATCGCGACTCACCCTGCGTCTGCGCGGCGGGCGGCCGGCGGGTGATCCATTCCGGCCGCCCCCAGCGCGACCACGCCCAGCCCATGACGACCGCGGTCAGCAGCGACGCCCCCATACGGGCGAACACCATCCTGGGTGCACCCGGAAACGCCACGGCCGTGGCCACCAGCACCACCGGGTTGATCGCCGGCGCGGCCAGCATGAACGTCAATGCCGCGGCCCCGGTCGCCCCGCCTTCGCCGAACAACCTGCGCGCCAACGGAACTGACCCACACTCGCAGCCCGGCAGCGCGACCCCGCCGACACCGGCCGCCACGACGGCCAGCGCCGGCCGGCGCGGCAACCAACGCGCCAACCGCTGCGGCGACACGAACGTCGCGATCAGCCCGCTGACCACCACCCCGAGCACCAGAAACGGAATCGCCTGCACGAAAACCCCGCAGAACACCGTGCCCACCGTCGAGAGGGCCGCACTGTTGAACACCGCGTTGCGCAGGGTCGTCGCGGCCAGCGCGCAGCCCAGCAGCAGGGCCACCAGCACTTCCATCGACCCCGGGCGCAACCTGCGCCCGGACTTCAGCGTCTGCACCGCGTCATTATCGCAGCGCACGCCGTGGTCGCGTCGGCCTCCGGGGGCCGTCCCGGTGCTAGGCGTTGCGATCGTCGCCGCGCGCCGCCGCGTCGTCGGGACTCCAGGTGCCGGGCGTCATCGGCACCGTTGGGCCACTACCGAACTCGTCAACGGCCAGCGTGGTCAATCCGGCCGCCGGGGCGACCGCGTCCCTGCGGGCGGTGCCGGCGAACCCGAGGGCCCCGGCACCCCGGTCCGATGCGAGCGGGGCGTCCCAGTCCGGGTCGACGTCGACGTTCATGTCCATGAACTCGTCACCGTGCCCGCGTTGCGTCGCCCGCCGTCGCCGCCGCGCGCGTGCGGCTTCCCGCGCGGCGGCGGCCGCCGCGGCGGCGGCGCTGTCCGGTTCGGGCGCTTTCCTCTTCGCGCTCGAGCTCGCGCCGGCGCTCATGCCCGAGCCGGTGCCCATCCCCGGGGGGCCGACGACGTAGGGAGGGAAGAAGCCCGCCGCGGGGGCGCCCGGAGCCGGCGGAGCCGGCGGCGCACTGGCCACCGTGCTCGTCGTCGGGGCGGGCGACGGCGCCGTGGCCGTGGCCGGAGCCGCGGCCGGTGCTGCGGGGCTGGGCGCGGTGGCGACGGCTGGCAACGCCGACGGTGCCGGCGCGGGGACCGGCACGGGCGCCGGCACGACCGCGGGGTGGGGTAGGCCCGCCAGGCCGGCCAGCCCGGCGAAACCGCCGACGGCACCGAAGGGGGCGGCCACGATCAGCAGCGCCGGAGCGAACAGTTCGGGCTGGCTGGTGAAGATCTCGAGGATGTGCGTCGGCCAGTCGAACAGCGCGAGCTGGACCAGATACTGAAAAGCCAACGCCGGATTGTGCACCAGGTAATAGCCGAACTGCTCGAAATCTTCCAGCAGCTCCAGGGCGCGCACCACCCAGAAGATGGGTTGCCCGGCGTTGGTGTAGGCGTCGTAGTCCAGCCCGTTCACCGTGCCCTCGGCGGGATCCCAGTTGATGCCGAAGTTCTTCAGGATGTTGGCGATGAAGTCGTTGAACGGGTTGTCGATGGTGGGGTCGTGGTCCGGATCTTCCGAGTCGTCGTGTGAGGCATGAAATTTCACGATCGAGGGCGCCGGATCGGCCTGGGGTGTCGAAGCGACCGCCGCGGTGGACACCGCCTGATAGGTGGACATGGTAGTGGCCGCCTGCGTCCACATCCGCACGTAGTCCGCCTCGTTGACCGCGATGGGAATCGTATTGACGCCGAAGAAATTCGTCGCCACCAGCGCCCCGTGCACGACGTGGTTGGTGGCCAGCTCCGGCAGCGTGGGCATGGCGGACAGGGCCGCGGTGTACGCCGCCGCTGCCACCTCGTGCTGACCGGCGGCCGCCGCACTATCGGCGCCAGACTTGGTCAACCAGGCCAGGTACGGCGCGTGCGCGGCCGCGTAGGACTCACCGCTAGGACCCTGCCACGCCCCGGCCTGCACTCCGGCCAGCAAGGCGCTCAATTCTTCTGCGGCGGAGGCGTATTCGGCGCTCAGCTGCGACCAGGCGCCGGCCGCCGCCAGCAGCGGCCCGGGTCCCGGGCCGCTGCTGAGCAACGCGGAATGCAGTTCGGGCGGCGAGGCCATGAAAATCGGGGCCGTCATCAGGCACTCCTCAGGCTGGAAGGGTTACCAGACTGAGGAGCCTAATGAATATGATAATCGTTTTCAACTGGCGGGCGGATCCGCCCTGCGCACTAGACCAGCGGCCGGCCCTTCTTGATCCTGCGGTCCAGGTCGTGCAGCAAGACGTTGAACGGGAACTGGCGGATGAACCGCGGTAGATACCGGTTGACCGTCGCCAGCACGGCGATCAGCCTGTCGAAGCGGCGCTGCTTGGTCGCGTCCCAGGGCAGCCGCATCTCGTCACGGAACCGCTGCGGCAAGAACCCCGTGGTGATCAACAGCGCGAAGCTGTCGGAGAGGCGCTGCAGCCGAGCCGGCAGCTTGACGCCCCGAATGCGATTGGCGGCGATGGGAAAGAGGTACTCGCGCACGGCGTCGTCGATGTGGACCTTGGCCAGCGATTCCTCCCAGTAGCGGTCGAACGCCGCACGGTCGGCGGGCCACATCTTCGGCGGCACCTGCAAGGTGGTGGCCAGCGTCATGCCCTCGCGATAGTGACGATCGGCGTCCTCGCCCTCGAGTTCACCGATGAACATGCGGTAGATGTCCACCCCGCCCTTGTACAGGCACGCCCCCACCCACAGCTGCAGCTCGGGGTCGAAAGCGTTGTAGGCCACCGGGCTTTTGCTGTCCGGGGTCGAGTACACCTGTGCGTGAGCGCGATTCACCGCGCGGCGGAAGGCGTCCTTCTGGGCGTCGGTGCCGTTGGTCGCCACCGCCAGGTACGTGAAGGTGGTGCGGGCGCGCTTGATGGGGTGCAGGTCGACCCGGCCGCTTTCGACGCGGCTCTCCATCACGCCGTAGCCGACGCCGGGCAGGGCCAGTTGCATGATCACGTTCGCCGGGCCGGCCAGCAACGCGACGCCCATCAATCCCTCGTCGATACCCAGCGGCCGCCGCCGCCGGCGCCGCTGCGGCCGGGGCGGGTCGGTGACCCTGCGCTCGACGTGCCCGGTCGGCCGGTGCACCGGCTCGTGAATAGCCATTCTTCAGGTCCTCCCGCGGCGCCGGTCCGGCTAATGTGCGAACGCTTGTTTCCTGATATTGTCGCGGCTGGGCGTTAGTGTCAAGATGGTTTCCATGAGCGAGACGTCCAGCGCACGGCCGTACCGCGGGGTCGAGGCCGCAGAGCGCCTGGCCACCCGCCGTAATCGGCTGCTCGCCGCGGGTCTGGACCTGCTCGGGGCCGAGCGGCAGAATATCTCGGCGGTCACCGTGCGCGGGGTGTGCCGCAGCGCCGGCCTGGCCGCCCGGTACTTCTACGAGAGCTTCGCCGACAAGGACCAGTTCGTCGCGTGCGTGTTCGACTGGGTCGTCGCCGAGCTGGCCGCCACCACACAGGCGGCGGTGGCCGCGGTGCCGGCCGGTGAGCAAACCCGCGCGGGCATGGCCAACATCGTGCGGACGATCACCGGATCGGCCAGCTGCGTGCTGAACAGCAGGCGCCCCACCCGGGGGTCGTCGGTGATCGTCCGCACGAT